>JANNVM010000066.1:0-13232 GCA_031414455.1 Verrucomicrobiota bacterium | reverse complement strand
GAAGGCGGCGCGCGGGTTCAGTTTTCTTTTTGTCGCCGGCGGGCGGTGTGAGCGTGGAGCGGGCTTCCCAGCCCACCGGTTGCCGGTTGATAGACCGGTGGGCTGGAAGCCCACTCCACGGATCAGGCCTGGATGCCGATGACTTCGCCGCAGCAGCGAAGGCGGCGCGCGGGTTCAGTTTTCTTTTTGTCGCCGGCGGGCGGTGTGAGCGTGGAGCGGGCTTCCCAGCCCACCGGTTGCCGGTTGATAGACCGGTGGGCGGGAAGCCCACTCCACGTTATACCAGACAGTCGGCCAGCAGGGCGCGAGCCGCGTTGTTGTCGCTGGTGCTCAGCGCCACCGTGGCCCACTCTCCGTGACGGCGGAGAATACGCAGAGCATTCACGTTGATGTGAGGTTCACGGAATCGCGCCGCCACCCGCGCGATCGCTCCCGGCTCATCTTTGATGCGGATGAGGAGCACCTCGTCACTCAGCGCCTGATGTCCGGCTTCGGTGAGCGCACGCAGGGCTTCATCGTAGGGCTGCGCCTGAAGCCGGATGATCCCGTGAATATGGTCGTCAATGACTTCCATCCCGGTGATATTGACGCCGCGCGCTGCCAGCACTTCCGCGATGTCAGCGAGCGTGCCGGGAATGTCCGGCGGAGTGACGAGGGTGATCTGTTTCATGGCTGGCATGGTTCGGGTTTGGCGGCCAGCGCCGCGGCGATTTCATCAGTGACACGATCCACCGTCGCCGCCGTAATGTGCGGCATGGTGATCAGATGCGCGACATTTCCACTCGGCGCCATTTGCCAGCGGCTGATAACGTCAGGGCCGGGATTCGGGAATACGACAGTAAGGGAATTCCGGTGCCGCCATGCGGGGACGCCGTGACTTTTCAGCCGGTCAATCGCGTAGTCCGCCATCGCCATGCCCGCGGCGGCACGGCGGCGGAATCCGTCCTCACCCCAGCGCTGAATCGCCGACCAAATGATGAGCGGCGTCAGCGCGTTACGGCTGCCGGCGATGGTCGTATCCATGCAGCCGACGTATTCCACGCCGCGCGCGACACGGTCCACATGCCGCCGCCGTGCCAGCACGATGCCGCACGGCATGGGCGAGCCAATGAATTTGTGCCCTGACACCGCAATGCTGTCCACACCGGCATCGAATCCAAACGGCTGCGGATCCTCAACCCACGGCAGCAGCATCCCGGACAACGCGGCATCAGCGTGAATGTAATAATGCGTGATGGCCAGTTCCCGCAGCATCACCTGAATACGCACAATGTCGTCCACCGCACCGTGCATCGTGGTCCCGATATTGGCCAGGATCACCGGCGGCACGTCGCGGTGCAGCCGCAGCATTTCCCTCAGGTCGTCGTAATCCATCTCCCCGTTCTCCTGCCCCCGGATCATGATGCTGCGCGCGCCGAGCACGCGCACGATCTTGGCCGCTGAGTAATGCGTGTGTTCCGAGAAATAAATCACGCCGGCGGGAAACCTCTCCCGGGCGAGATAAAGTCCGTAAAGATTTCCCTCCGTGCCGCCGGCGGTCATGTAGCCCCAGGTCTCCCCTTCCCTTGCACGCAGATGCTTCTGAAAGAAACCAATGACCTCCCGCTCGAACGCATAGGTATTCTCCCGGAAGTAACTGTCCGAAAACGGATCACCAATGTTGTTCATCGCGAACTTCAGGAACGGCGTGATCTCGGGATAATCGTAGTCCTGACTCACTGGATAGCCAACCAGACTCGGCGAAAGCGACTCGATGCCGGCAAGAAACGCCCGCAGTCGTTCCGCCGCGGCCGCAGGCAGCGGGGGCATCACCTGAGGAGTCTGGGGAGACGGCATGCTCATGAGTGAATTCTAGCCGGGGAATCCGCGGCTGGCAAGTTGCGCCCGCGGGGCGCTGCTGCTATGCCCGGGTCATGGATCTTGTTTACCGAGTCTGCCGCAATCTCTCCCGCACTCTTGCCGGGGCCGTGTTTGATTACCGGGTCATCAATGAAGAGCGCCTCATCCACGAGGGCGGCGTATTGTTGTGCTCCAATCACGTCAGCTATCTCGACCCTCCGCTCGCCGGCATTGTCTATAAGGAGGCCGTCCACTATCTCGCCAGAAAATCCCTGCTCTCGAATCCGGTCTCACGCTGGCTCTTTCCGCGGCTCCACGTCGTGCCCATTGACCAGGACCGCCCGGGATTCGCCGGACTGAAGACGATCATCAAGTGCCTCACCGGGGGACATCGCGTGCTCATTTTCCCGGAAGGCTCCCGCTCACCTGACGGAACACTCCAGCCCGGCGAACCCGGCACCGGACTTGTGGTCGCCAAAGCCCGCGTGCCGGTCGTCCCGATTCGCATCTTCGGCGCGCACGAGGCGCTCCCGTTCGGCTCCGGCAAGCTGCGCCGCAATACGATCACCGTCGTCGTCGGCGAACCGCTGCGCTTCGACCGCGAAGAACTGCCGCAGGGCAAGGACGCCTATCAGCAAATCAGCGACCGCATCATGGCCGCCATCGCCGCGCTGGAATGCCCTCCCGACAGAATTCCGGCTCCGCGTCAGCCAAACTAGCCAAATGAAGCTCAGCATCGTCATCCCTGCCTTCAACGAGGAGAAGCTTTTGCCCGCAACTCTCGCGGCGGTGACCGTTGCCGCAGCCGCGCTGACGGAAAGCGGCATCACGCACGAGGTCATCATCTGTGACAATAACTCCACCGATCAAACCGCTGCCATCGCCAGGGAACACGGCGCGCAGGTGATTTTCGAGCCGGAGAATCAGATCAGCCGTGCGAGGAACACCGGTGCAACCCTTGCCGCGGGAGACTGGCTGCTGTTCCTCGACGCCGACAGCCCGCCGTCGCGGGAACTCTTCGCAGACCTTGCTGCGGTGCTCAAGGATGACACCGTACTCTATGGGGGATGCATGCTGCAAATGGACGAACCGAACCGGACTGCACAGGTCTTCGTGAATATCTGGCACTTCCTTGCCAATTGGTCGCGCCTCGCCGCCGGCTCGTTCCTCTTCGTCAGGCGCGAGGCCTTTGAGACCACCGGCGGTTTCAGCACGAAACTCTACGCCAGCGAGGAAGTGGAACTCAGTAAACGCCTCGGACGCATGGCCAGGCAGCGCAAGCAGCGGTTCGTTTTCCTGACGGCTCATCCGCTCGTGACCTCGGGCCGGAAACTGAAATTTCACAGCGGCTGGTGGCACATCCGGTTCTTCCTGCGCACCGCCTTCACCGGCGGGCGCACCCTGCGCCGCCGGGAAAGCTGTGATCTGTGGTACGACGGAAGGCGGTGAACAGCAGACGGAACGCGAAGTTGCACTTCGCCTCTTCTATCAAGCTCGAATGGATAAGCGGAGGGCAACTCCGCGCTCCGAAGAACTGCGATCCTCAACCGGGACTACTTCTCCGCGGGGAAAGTGAACTGCTGCTTCTGCGCCTGGGTGCGAATGGCCTTCACCATTGCGGTGTCGAGACCGGTGCCCTCTCCCTGCTTCTTCAACTCGGCGGAAACATAGGTCTCACGCGCCTTGTTTAGCGTCTGGATCTTCACCTGGATGGCTTTGCGCTCTGCGGTCTGCTTTTCGACGTGCGCCTTGAGTTCCTCCGGCGTGAGTTTGGCGAGGTCCGCGCAGAGGTCCTCTTTCTTCACGTCCTCCAGCCTCACCTTCTTCTTCTCAATGGCATCCACGAGATCCCAGTTGGAGTTGTCATAAACGCTGGAGGCGGACTTGGTGACGGCGCGCTGCACACTGGCCGCAGGCGCGGCAGCTTCCGCATTCTTGTCCTGCGCGACCTGGTTTTGCGCGGCAAACTCCGCCTCCTGGCCATAGCGCACATACGTCTTGTTCAACTCCTCGCTGAGCTTCACAATCTCCGCGTCCTGCGGTGCGGCGACGTGAACCACGGCGCTGTTTTGATCAATGATCATATAGCTTCCGTCGGCCAGCAGGGCGCCATTCTTCCAGCCGCCACTGATCCCCTCGGCATCGCTCCCGCAGTGGATCGTGTTCACGATGATTCCTTTGCTGATGGCCAGCTTGCAGGCTGTCGCCGGTTCGACCGGCCCCTGCGTGAACGGCTCATTCCCTGCGATGAAGATGACTTTGTAAACTCCCGGCTCGCTGGACCACGAGAGCTTTTCCGCCGCATCTTTGATCGTCGCGCCGCAGTACTCCTCACCACCGTGGATTTGCAGCGCGAACAATTCCTGGCTCACCTTGTCGAGATCGCGGGTGAGCGGCAGCATAAGTTCGGGAGCATGACCATATTTGTAGAGCGCGACTTCAACTTCCGGCGTCATGCCGTCGCGTTTCGCGGCGATGAATTCATTGACCACTTTCCAGAGCTGCGTGCGCGCCTGGTTGATGAGTCCCGACATGGAACCGCTGTTGTCGAGCAGCAGCGCGATCTGAACTTTCGGCACGGGCTTTTTGACTTCCTGTGCGCACAGCGGCAGTGTCATAGCGGCTAGCGATGTGATGATGATGGATGTTGTTTTCATGGTTGGAGTTTGGCTTGGTGATTTCGGCGAACTGTCAGGCGCTTACAGGCGCTGCCTGTCCGTGCCGCATATTCGCTCACCCGACGCCCGCCGTCTGTAAGGCGGACGTAAAATGCACGGCAGCTTCTATTAGAGCCAAAAGCCGGGGCTGGCAATCTCCCGATGGTGCGCGCGCCGGTTGTGGCGTTTTCAGCGCACCAGGACACGCTTGCCGCCCAGTTCCATGAGGATCTCTCCGCGCAGGCTTAGCGATGACAGCCTCCCTGCGGCGGCAAGTTCATCCACGAGCGCGGCAAACTCCGGCGTCCCGATTTCCACCACACGGTCCGGCGGTGCCGCGGCGGCTTCAGCCGGAGCTTTGCTGTCTATCCAGCGCTCGCCCTTTTTATAATAGGCCCGGTCGCTGACCTGCTGGACATTGGCAAATTCCTTGCCGGAGAGGTCTCCCTGCAGCGACCAGTTGCGGGAGTTGAGAGTGGCTTTGCTCTTGGCGGCATCCACGTTGAGTTCCTGGCTGACACTGGCCGGTCCAGCGCGGGTGCTGTTTTTCTCCGCCACTTGCCGTTCCACCATCCGGCGTAAAGCCGGAGCGTTGGCGGAAGCCAGTGGCGCACCGTCGTCAGCGAAAAACGCGGTGTATTCACTGAGCACGCCGAAATCACGGCTGAGGCGCACGATTTCATCCGTCAGTTCCTTCACGCGCGGGTCGTCAGCCTTCATTGTCGGATCCTCGCCAAGATCGCGCACCGCTTCGGTGAGTGTGGCGATGCGGCGCGCGGCCCAGAGGCGGGGGACGTGGGTGTTGCCGGTGCTGGCCTTGTCGAGTTGGAACTCGAAGTTGAACTTCCGCTCACCGGACGCATCGCGCCCGGTGAGGTCGAACTTCAGCGGCGCCGTGCCCGCGTAGCGTCCGAGGAGCACAATCTGATCGCCCTCGAACACATCCGGCATCTTCGCCGGCAGCAGGTCCTGGATACGACCCGCCTCCGCGCAGGCGAGGGTCACATCCGCCAGCAGGGGACCTGTCAGGCGGCGGGAAACACTGCCCACCTTTACTTCGACATCTTCACCCGGCAGCACGAATGCCGGCGTGCCCCTGGCTCCGCGCGCCAGCGCGCTGAGCAGCGGGGTATTTACATCCAGTCCCACGCCAAATGTAAACACGCGCCGCTGATGCGGATTCTCCTTCGCTGCCGCCTCACGGATTTGTTTCTCGATCGTGACGCCGACAGTCGGAAGGCCATCGGTGAGAAAAAGAACCACCGGCAGCATGTTCGGAGTCGGCGGCTGCCGCAAAGCGGTGAGCAGGGAGTCGTGAATGTTGGTGCCGCCGCTGGGACGCAGGGCCTTGATGTAATCACGCACCTTCGCCGTGGTGTCAGGAGTCTTAACGACCGGTGCCGGCGAGAACGATTCCACGGCTTCGTTGTAGATGATGAGATTAAAGGCCTCGCCATCGGCAAGGCCTTCGATGACCTGAAGCGCTGCTGTCTTCACCTGATCCAGCTTTCCTCCCGCCATGCTGCCGCTCTTGTCGAGCACCAGCGTGAGTTCGCGCTTCATCGGGGCGATGTCTGCGCGCTTCGCCGGCGGCGCGATGAGCATCAGGAAATAGCCGCCGCCGCCCGCCGGATCGGGACAGGCGGTAAGGGAAGCACTCATGCCCGCCTCCTGACGCAGAATGGATAGCCGCACGCTGCCCGGCTGACGTTCCGCGCCGGGCCGCAGCGTCACTTTGGTGAATCCGCCAGCCGCGTTCTGCTCCGTGGCAATGTCGTGGCTGGGCGAATAAATCGCCCCGACCGGGCCGGAGGATTTGATCGTCGCGCAGAGCGTCCACGGCACATTGTATTCCAGCGCCTCCGTGCGCGGCAACACATAGTCCACGCGCGTGCCGTCGGCTTTCAGTAGTTGCTCCCACGTCACCTTCACATGCTGCGTGCCGCCGGCGGTGACGGGAAATACCGACGACTTCAGCGCGCCCGTTCCGACGAACTCCAGCAGCGCCGGATCCTTGCTCCGCGCGACAATTGAATCGTAAAGCCGCCGCGCTTCGTCCTTCGGCATGATGCGTGCCGTGCTTCCGGGCTGCGCACCATCGAAAGTGAAGGTCTTAAACACCGCCCCCTCCGGCACCGGCAGGATCATCTCCGCCTCCGCCGGACGCGTCGAGTTGTTTTTCACCGTGATGACCAGAGTGGTGACGGCGAGCTGGTCCGCGATTTCCACCGTGGCATCCACGGCGCTGACAACCGGAGCGCTCACTTCGACCGGCACCGGCCGTCCGATGAATCGCGAGGTGGGAGTCAGTTGATGCGGAGTCTGTGCGCCCGCGGTGATTGTAAGCGCTGCTGCGAGGCAGGGAATGAGGAATCGTGGCGTTGAGTTCATGCAGCATCATGCGCCGCCGCCGCCGCCGCGTCTGTAAAGATGGTGTAAAACTGTGCCGCGTCGCGGCGGCGCGCGCCCCTCCCCCCGGTATGCGGAGCGCCGCCGGGGATTTTGGGGCCGGGGATTTGGGCCTTTACTTTCCCGGGGCAAACCGCTATCACCTGCCCGCGTTATATGCCTCCCACCCAACAATACCGGCACGCCGCCGTCGAGACCAAGCTGGGCCCCGACCGGCTGCTGCTCAGATCATTCAGCGGACGCGAGGAACTGGGCCGGCTCTTTGATTACCACATGGTGCTGCTCAATCCCGAGCGGGATGTGGAACCGGATGATCTCGTGGGCACCAACGTCACGGTGCGCCTGCACGTGGAGAACTCCAGCACGCGCTACTTCAACGGCTACATCTCGTCACTCGCCTTCCTTGGCTATGAAGCCGGCGCGGGTGTGTATCACGCTGAAGTGGTGCCATGGCTCTGGCTGCTCACGCGTTGCAGCGACTGCCGGATCTGGCAGGAGAAGACGGTGAAGCAAATCATCGAGGAGGTCTTCGCCACCCAGGGCTTTCAGGATTTCAAATTCGAACTCCGCCGCAGTTACAAGCCGCGCGTTTTCTGCGCGCAGTACAATGAGACGGCCTTCAACTTCGTGAGCCGCCTCATGGAGCACGAGGGCATGTATTACTACTGGAAGCACGAGAACGGAAAACACACGATGATGATCGTGGACGACATGGCGGTGCATGTGCCGCATCCGGAGCGCAGCGACATCGAGTGGCGCGAGCGCAGCGGCGTGTTCGAGGATGGCTATCTCTACGATCTCAGGGTGCAGAAGACGGTGAGCCCGGGAGCCTTTGCGCTCAGCGACTACAACTTCAAAAAGCCGAAAGACGAACTTCGCAAAAAGAAGGAGCAGGAGAAGAAACACGCAGCGGCCAAGTTTGAGTTGTTTGAGTTCCCCGGGGCCTATCGTGACGGCGCCGACGGAGAGGCCCTCGCGGAAGTGCGGCTGCAGGAGGCGCAGACTGACCATGAATCAATGAACGCCATGGTCACCGCGCGGGCCGTTTCCTGCGGCTACTTCCTGAAACTGAAAAAGGCCGTGCGGGTGGATCAGCAGCGGCGCTATCTGATTACCTCCACAAGCATCAGCATCCAGCAGGATGCCTACACGAGCGGTCAGGGTGCGACCGAGGACCGCTTCGAGTGCCGCATCACAGCCATCCCTGATGACAGCGTGTTTCGTCCGCGGCGTATCTCGCCGAAGCCGTTCATGCGCGGCCCACAGACAGGGCTCGTCGTCGGTCCGCCCGGCGAGGAGATTCACACCGACGAGCACGGGCGCGTAAAAGTTCACTTTTACTGGGACCGCCGCAGCACGGCGAATGAGAAGTCGTCCAAGTGGGTGCGCGTCAGTCAGCCATCGGCGGGCGGCGGCTATGGATTTGTCAGCATCCCGCGGGTCGGGCAGGAGGTCGTCGTAAGTTTCATCGAGGGCGATCCTGACCGCCCCATCGTGACGGGAAGCGTTTATAACGGCACCAACAAGCCGCCCTACGCGCTGCCTGGCGAGAAAACGAAATCGAGCTGGAAATCCAACACCAGCAAAGGCGGCGGCGGCTACAACGAGATTCGCATGGAGGACTCCGCCGGCGCGGAGCAGATCTATATCCACAGCCAGATGGATCTCGATCTCCGCGTGGACAAAGACACACGCATGCTCACGGGCAACGACTGTGACGTGACCATTGGCAACAATTGCGCGACGACAATCGGAGCGAATGCCGAAATGACCATCGGCAGCGCTCATGCGCACACTGTGGGCGGCGCTCAGTCGGTGACCATTGGTGCCGATGAGATGATTGCCGTTGGGGGGAGCAGCACGAAGGATGTGACCGGGGATGTCCTCGTGAATGCCGGCATGAATCTCCACGGGGAGGCCGGCGCGAGCGTCTATATAAAAGCCGGAGTGACGCTGGTGCTGGAAGCCGGCACGGCGATTACGCTGAAAGTGGGCGGCAATTATGTGTCCATCAATTCAGGCGGTGTCCAAATTGTGGGCACCATGGTCTTGATCAACTCCGGCGGCGCGGCGGTGCCAGGCACGATGGTCGCGAAGAAGAAGCCGGTGAAGGCCAAAAAAGCGAAGGAGGCCAAAAACTGTGGAGCGGGCCAGGTGGAAAGTGCCGGCAGTCAGGGCCACGCGAGCAACCCCCAGACATGGGGACAAGTCACCGTGCGTGACCGCGCCGCACAGGAGGGCGCGCCATTCTACGGTGGTGCAGCGGGCGGTGCCGCCGGCGGCGCTCCGGGTGGAAGCAGTGGAAGCGGCGGCGGTGCTGCAGGCGGCGGCAGCGCGGGAAGCAGCGGAAACGCCGGCGCTGGTGCTGCGGGCGGCGGCAGCGCGGGAAGCAGTGGAAACGCCGGCGCGGGCGCTGCCGGTGGCGGCGGCGCAGGAAGTGGAGGGACCGCACAGGGTGGCGCTTCGGGCGGCAGTGCCGGAAGCGGAGGCAATGCCGGAAACGCCGGCGGCGGTGGCGGTGGCAGGAGCGGAAACCCGCGCAGCGGCGGCGGGGATGGCGCGGGTGGCGGCGGGGCCGCAGGAAACCCGGCACCGCCATCCGGATCCGGCTACAGCGGCGGCGGCGGATCCTCCGGTGGCGGTGGTGCTTCGGACAGCTATTGATTTTCCCACCCTATGATGACGCCCGCCGTGCAGAGCCAGTTGGAGGAAGCGATCTCGTCACCGCTGGCGGGTTTGCCCTGCGATGTCTATGCCGTGCTCGACGGCGCCGTCGTCCGGCAATTACCCGATTACCTCGAAGACCGCGACGCGCCGTTCGCCTGCCTCTTCCGCGGCGAGACGGATCCGCTCGTCATCACCCGCGCGCCGTTTCTCGTCCGCGTGGTGCCCGGCGACGACCTCTTTGCCTGGATTCTGCGCGAGGGCTGGGGCCGCAACTGGGGCATGTTCGCCGCCGTGCCGCGGGACACCCCGTTTGATGCCGTGCTCAGTCACTTCCGCGAATTCCTCCAGGTTAGACTGCCCGGCGGGCGCATCGTTTTCTTCCGGTTTTACGATCCTCGCGTGCAGCGGCTCTTTCTGAAAAGCTGCGATGCGGCGCAGGCGGCGCAGTTGTTTGCCGTACCGGTCGCGTGGAGTTGTGAGAGCGAAGAGGGCCGCGAACTCCTCATCCACACGTCCCGCGACGGTGCCGTGAACTGCACCGCGGTCGCGCTCGATTCCTTCCGCAATGCCGTCACCGCCCGCTAGTCACTCCTCATCGCCATGCTCGAAATCAGACAGGACCAGATGCAGATGTTTCTCGACCATGCGCGGGAGACATTCGCGGGACGCGTCGTGAGTTATCTGAAGCAGCACCGCGCCGGGCATGTGAAGGACGATGTCGCGGCGATGGTGAAACGGCAAATCGCGGCAGCGGAAGGCTACGGCATCCGCACGGAGTCGGCGGTGGTGAAGTTCACGGAACTGTGCGCCGTTTTTGGTGAGGACTTCCATGACTCCGGCAAGTATCCGGCAGTGGAACGCATCCTCACCCAGCAGGCGGACGGTGCCGTGAAGATCGAAGAACTCTGTGAGGCGGCGGAACGGGATTTTGCGGACGCGTCATGAGCTGGAAACCATCGCGGGCGGACAACCACTTTTCCGGCGCGCGGGACCTCAGCGACGCGGTGCAGCCGGACTCCGCAGGCCTGCCGCCCTGCTGCGCGCGGACGAAGATCATCCTGCGCTGCAAACACGACGAACGTGCGTTCACGTTCTCCATGCCCGTCAAAGGCCGCGGCCCGTGGCTCTCCGCCAGCGTGCCGCCGCAAAACCGCAAACACCACGTCATGACCGACGAGGCCACGCCCGTCATTCAGGTCGTCTCCAGCGCCACCAGCGAGCCGGGAGTGGACGTGCTCAACATCCGTGCCGAAGGCCCCGGGGAATGCCCTCCCGGCATGCCGTCGGTCATCACCGTGACGCCGGAAGTCGGCGCGGCATTTTCGGTGAAAATTCCTGCGCGCGACTGGAAAGTGCCGCTGCCCTCCGCGATCAATGGCGACGTGCTCGACGCTGCGGAGCCGTGGAAGCGAAAGGGCGTGCATCCGTTTTGCCTGCCGGATCTGCCGGCGCGCACCACCACCATCGCGTTCCCCGCCTGCCCGGCGAAAGGCCTGGGCATGAGCGTTTTCGTGAAGGCCTTCCCTGACATTCACTGGTCCGGCGAAGCCCGCGTGCAGGTCCGTGTGGAGAATGGTCCGGCGCGTCCGGTCGTCGAAGGCGGCCTCACGCTGCGCGCGGACGGACGCGAGCGAACCGTCAGCGACTGGCGTTCGCTGCGCGGCATCTTCCCGCTGCTCGGCATGATGGACGAACTCACGAAGACGGTAAACGCCATCGCCGAACTCACCGCGCCGCAGCATTCTCGCGGACTCGACAGCAGCCGGCTGCAATGGCGCGAGCCGTTCCGCTGGGATCCCCTGCCGTCACTCGCCGTGCAGGTGGAGTCGCGGCTCTTTGAACAGACGGCGTCAGGGCTGCTCGGGCATTTCCTTGATGTCAGGATCAACGGCGAGCCGCTCGCCGGGGCGACCGGTGAGGCCAATGTCCTGCCGCTGCTCATGACGAATGCCGCGGCGGAGAAACGCCTCGCACCCATCACCGGCGGACAGCGCGTGAGCATCGCGGAACTCAGCACACGCTGCGGCGTCTATCTGATTGCAGAGGGCCGCTGCAGCATCATCGCGTCGCTGCGTTCGGCGCGACCGCTGGAGGCCATCACCCAGCGCTTCACCTCCCAAGGCGAAGTCAGTTTCTCCCTCGAAGCGAGAAGCGAAGCGGAATACGAAAGCCTCATCGTCAGCAGCACCGCCGCCACCAAAGCGACCGACGGCGCGCGGCTCGCGGTCGTTTTTGAAGCGCCGCCCGAGTCCCCGCTGCCGGAGCCGCGCGAGCGCAAGGTAAAAGCCCAGGCGGCTTTTACCGGGCTGCACTTTCACGGCATCGAACGCCTCAGCGGCGGCGTGCGCGTGCGTCCTTGGCAACCGCCGCCGGAGGGCGAAGAAAAACCCGCCGCGCCGGCACCCGTCTCCCTTCTGCCCGCCCGCATGTGGCCGCCGGGCAGCGAGCCGGGCGAACCCGAACCCGTCCCATGGTGTCATGAGTGAAACCCCGCTGCTCCTGCATCCGTCCGACCAGCCGGTCTTCCGGCTGCTCGTGGACGTGCGCGGCTGCGTCTGCGAGGTGCGCCTCAACGACATCCCCGTGTGGTCCAATGCCGGAGGCCTCGCGGCCCGCGCGGTTTTGTCAGTGAATGAATGGCTCTTCTCCGGCGAGAACGACCTCACGCTGCACCTCACCGCCCCGCCCGGCGCGGAAGTGGAACCCGGCACGCCTGGCATCCTGCCCGAATCCGCCGCTGTTAGTGCCACCCTGTTATACAAACGCAGCCGCGCCCCGTGGCTCGCCATGCAGGAACTCTTCCCGTGCGCCTACCGGCACCGCGACGACTTCGCGAATGCCGGTATCTTCAATGCCCACAACCATCCGCATCCTGACGAACCCGCGGCAGAGGAACCTGAAGCCGATCCTGCTCATACCCCCGCTCCTCCTCCGCCGGTCATCATTCATCCTGGCGAAATGGCCGCGCTTCCCCTCACGCCCATCCCCTGCGACTGGAATGAAACCCGCACCGGCATCCGCCTTGGCCTAACTATCACGCTTCCCGCCGCATGGCCGCTCTGTCCGTGGGCCCGCGCCCTCGACCTCACCGCCATGCCGGGGCTCGACTACACCGTCGGGCGGCTCGTGCGCTCCGTGAGCGATTCCCTCCAGCGCCGCGACTGGACCGCCCTCCGCCGCCTCTTCGCCGACCGCCGCGCCGCTCTCCAGTCCGCCTATTATCTCAATGAAGCCGCCGCCGATGAAGCACTCGTCTTCCCCGCCCTGCTCAAGGCCCCCGGGACTAAAGTCGCCCCCCTCGATCCCCAGGCCGTCCGCGCCCAGGTCTGTGGCGGAGGCCGTCTCATTCGTGCCGTCACCGGTGAACAAAACGCTCCCGCCATCACCCTCCACTGCCCCACCCTCGGTTGTCAGGCCGACATCGAAACCCTCTGGCTCAACACCGGCCAGGAATGGCGCTTGGCTCGGTGAACCCGTCGCCGCGCGAGCAGCGCTCCGGCGGCGGCGAGGGTAAGCGTCGCTGTACCGGGCTCAGGGCAACCGGGCGAGAGCACCAGTGATCCCAGGCTTCCCACGAATACTTCGGCATACGTATCTATCGCCGGGGTGGCTATCGTAGCATTCACGGACGGATTGGAGGGCATGAGCCATGTGGTGGCG
>JANNVM010000065.1:0-1614 GCA_031414455.1 Verrucomicrobiota bacterium | reverse complement strand
CCGGTGTCGCCGGAAGTCGCACCGAGCACCGCCAGCCGCCGGCCAGTGCGTTCCACCTGACGCTTGTAGAGCAGCCCGAGAAGCTGCAGCGCAAAATCCTTGAACGCCAGGGTCGGGCCGTGAAACAGCTCCAGCACAAACGTGCGCGCATCCAGTTTGACCAGTGGCGCCACGTCCGGATGCGTGAAGCGCCCGTAGGCCAGACGGGTCATCGCCTGCCATTCAGCCGCCGGGATTTCCGGCGCGAACAGCGTGAAAAATTCCGCCGCCAGTTCTGGATAGGAAAGTTTCTCCCATCCCGCCAGCCGACCGCGGATGTCCGGCAGCGACTCCGGCAGGAAGAGCCCGCCATCCGCCGCCAGCCCGGCCTCGACGGCTTCGGAAAAGGAATGCGGCGGCGTGAGCCCGCGCGTGGAGTGATACAACATGCGGCGCTATATGCGGCCCGCCCGCGCAGCGGCAATGGAAAAGGCTGAGGTGGTGTGGGCTTCCAGCCCACCATTACCACCGGTGGGCTGGGACCCCAACACCACGGTTCACCTCCGCACGGACTCCGCTTTGTTCAGCAATTGGAGGAATTCGCCGCGGTAGCCGTTCGGGTCCGCGCCTTTGCTGCTCTTCGCCAGCGTGCGCACGTCTTCCCATGTCAGGCCGTTGTACTGACTGTTGTTCAGCAGCGCCGCGAATCCGGCGACGGCGACGGCCCAGCGGGTTTCCGGAGTGGCTTCGGAGATTTTCGCGCCGCTGTCTTTCACGGGGACTTCCATGAGCTGGCTCACATCCGCATCAGGAGCCTTCCAGCGGAGTTTCACCGTCATCGTTTCGCCGTTCGCATCCGCAGCGGGGGCGGCGGGTGGCGCAGGAACGGGATCTGTTTTCGGCTGATATTTCAGCCCGTCCACGGTGGTGACTTGTTCCTCCGGCGCACCGGCGGGAATAAGTTCATAAAGCGCGGTGACGGTGTGCCCGGCCCCGATTTCGCCAGCGTCCTTCTTGTCGTTGTTGAAATCCTCCTTGGCCAGCATCCGGTTTTCATACCCGAGCAAACGATAGCTGCGCACGATCGCCGGATTGAATTCGATCTGAATCTTCACGTCCTTTGCGATGGTCACGAGTGTGCCGGTGAATTGATCGGCCAGCGACTTCCGGGCCTCACTGAGGCTGTCAATGTAGGCGTAGTTGCCGTTCCCCTTGTCGGCGAGCAGCTCCATCGTGTCGTCCTTCGTGTTGCCCATACCGTAGCCGAGCACACTGAGGAAAACGCCGGTCTGCGCTTTCTCCGTGATGAGCTTGAGCAGCTCCTCGTGACTGGTGACGCCGACATTGAAGTCCCCGTCCGTCGCAAGAATCACGCGATTGATGCCTTCTTTGTTATAGTGCTGCGCCGCCTGATTGTAAGCCATGCCGATGCCGCCCGCTCCATTCGTGCTGCCGCCGGCACCGAGGCCTTCGATGGCGGCCATGATCCGCTTTTTCTCTGAGCCATTCGTGACGGGAAGCGCCACGCCGCTCTCGCCGGCATACGTCACCAGCGAGACGGTGTCTTTTTCTGTCAGGCGCTCGACGACGAACTTCAGGCTCTGCTTCACCAGCGGTAGTTTGTTGGTTTCGTTC
>JANNVM010000064.1:0-7223 GCA_031414455.1 Verrucomicrobiota bacterium | reverse complement strand
CTGTCACACCTGCTCCCGTCCGCTGTCCTCCGGCAGTGTCGCCGGCATTTGTCCGGCCTGTCTGATGAGCGGCGCTCAGCTCCTGACCCCGGACGACATTTCGGAAACGGTGACGCGTACCGTCGGCGGCTATGATTTGCTGGAAATGACAGGGCGCGGCGGCATGGGCGTGGTCTATCGGGCGCGTCAGCGTTCGCTGGGCCGCATCGTGGCGGTGAAGATGATCTCCGCCGGCGAACTCGCGGCACCGGAGGCTCTGCGGCGATTCAAGCTGGAGGCGGAAGCCGCGGCCAGGCTGCAGCATCCGGGCCTCGTGGCCATTCACGAAGTCGGTGAACACGACGGGCTGCCGTATTTCAGCATGGAATATGTGCCCGGCGGACGCACGCTGGCCGGGCTCATCGCGGAGAAGCCAATGCCTCCGCACGCCGCGGCGGCCTGTTTGGAAAAAGTCGCCCGCGCCGTGCAGCACGCGCATGAACACGGCGTGCTCCACCGCGACCTCAAGCCGTCGAACATTCTCCTCGATGAACAGGGTGAGCCGCGCGTGGCGGACTTCGGCCTGGCGCGGCAGCTTGGAGCAGACAGCAGCCTGACAATATCGAAAAACGTCCTCGGCTCCCCCGCCTACATGCCGCCGGAGCAGGCCGGCGGGCGCGGCGCGGAAGCGGGTCCGGCCAGCGATGTGTATTCGCTCGGCGCGGTGCTCTATCATTGCGTCACCGGCCGGCCGCCATTCAACGGCGAGTCCGTGCAGACGGTGCTGCTTCAGGTGCGCGAGGCCGATCCCGTGCCGCCGCGCCGGCTCAACGCCTCTCTCCCGCGCGACCTCGACACCATCATCCTGAAGTGTCTCGAAAAATCTCCTCCTCGCCGTTATGCCAGCGCCGCAGCGTTCGCCGATGACCTCACACGCTTCCTTCGCGGCGAACCGGTGCTGGCGCGTCCACTCGGTGCCGGAGGCAAATTTTGGCGCTGGACGCGCCGGCATCCTGCCGCCGCGGCACTCCTCGCCGTCAGCATCCTGGCGCTCGCCGGCGGGCTTGGCGCGACCTTGCATGTGAACCGCACTCTCGCCGAGGGAAAGAAATCCGTGGAGTCCGCTCTGACGGAAAAATCCTCTGCTCTCGAAGGACAAACGCGCGCCCTCGTGGATGCCCTCATCTCCCGCGCGGAGTCCGCCGCCCGCCTCACCGGTCAGGCCGGCCAGCGCACCGCCGCGTTCGACGCCGTACGTGAGGCCGCCAGCCATCCGCTCTCAGACCCTGAGAAATTCCGCGCCCGTAATGCCGCCCTCACCGCTCTCGCGCTGCCGGAAGCCACCTTCGTTCCCCAGCCGCAGCTCCCGCCTCCCGGCGACTGGACGATGGCCCTCTGCGATCCAGAGCACCGCACTTATACCCGCGCGACCTTCGATGGAAAATTTGACATTTACCAGGTCTCCAACGGCGAGCTGATCGGATCGTATGACCTCGCGCCGCGCAAGATTGACTGCCTCCTTGCGACGAGTGAGAGCGGGAAACTGGTCGCCTTCCGCTATGATAAAACGAAGCTGGGAATCCTGCAGGTGGACCTCGGCATGATGCCTTTCCAGGCCGAACCCTGGCCCGATCCCTCACATTTCCGCCCGGGCCAGGTGACATTTGGCCGGCGCACCGTTTCCCTGAGCCGTATCGGCATTGATCTCAGCACTGACCTCACCGTGGTGAGCTGGCCGGAACCGGATGGCTCCATCGTGATAGCCGATCCGCTGGCAGGTGTGAGGTTCTCCCGTTTGCCGCCGCAGAGCCCCGGGCAGGCCGCGTCCGGCCCGGTATGGCAGGCGCTCAGTTTTTCGCCGAACGGCAACTGGCTCGCCGCCGCCCGGGCCTCCACTCAGAGCATCGAAATCCTCGCCACGCGGGACTGGTCGGTTAGGGGCACGCATCCCATGCCCGGCCCGGTGACCGCGCTAGGGTGGGTGGACTGGGGCGGGCGCGTGGCTGCGGGGCTCGCCAGCGGCGGCGTGCGGGTCCTGGACCCACTGCCGCGCCGGGGATTGCCCCTGACAATGTTTCCCGGGGCTGAAATTCACAGCCGCCCCGTGGTCAATGTAGCCTTCGGCGGCCTCGGAATCATTTCGTGCAGCGAAGACGGCACCACGAAATTCTGGGACCGCCAGTCCGCCGGCACCGGGTTCATGTTTCCGGCCTCCGGCTGGCGCGCGGGGTACAATGCCCGCACGCGAAAAGCCGGTCCCTTCCTCCAGGGCGGCGTCATCGGATTCGTGAACTGCGGCGCATCCACTGTGCTTGAACACCATTCATTCTGCGAGCGCAGCGAAGCCACCGGCCCTCACTGCGCGCTGCCCGACGGACGCGGTATTGCCCTGCTGCATGACCAGGGTTTGGACTTCAACGCCACCGGCCGATACGGCGCGAACAATATCGTCATGCTCGGCCCAGTCCTCAGCGCAGCCGCCGCGCCGGACTCCACATGGCTCCTCACCGGTCACGCCGGCAAAGTCCGCCGGCTGCCCATCGGCTGGCTCACTGCGGAGCATAAATCCATCGTTCCCGGAAAGCCCGCCGATATCCTGACAGGTGTTCAGCGGGTTACGAGTCTTGCATTGAATGCCGATGCCAGTCTGCTCGCTGTGGCCGATGAAACCGCGCACGAAGTCCACATCCATCCCCTCAGCCAGCACGGCACGGCTGCCGGTCCGGCGCAGGCGCGCATCGCTGTCAGCAATCCCATGGCCTGCGCGCTTTCGCCTGACGGGAAATGGCTGGCCGCCGGGTCCGCCGTGCCGTTTTCAGCCGGTGTGTGGAATGCGGCGGACGGAACCCCGTCCGACACGCTCGAGTCCGCCGCCACCGCCCGCAACTGGCATCCGGTCTTCAGCAAAGACGGTCGCTGGCTCGCTTTCGCCGGGCGCACCTGTCAGTTATTCAACGCCGCCACCCGCGAGCCAGGACCCGCGCTTGACCTCCCGCCTAACGGCGCTGACCACCACGGTGCCGCCTTCTATTGTCCGCCAAAGCAACCCGACCGCTGCCTGCTCGCCGTCGTCGCCGGCGACCGGGAAATCCATCTCTTCCGCCTCCTGGCCGGCCCTCCGGCCAAAGCAGAACGCCTCGCCATTTTCCGCCTGCCCGGCGAGCCCTTCGTCTCTCTGCCGGCTTTCGATGATTTGGGCAAACTCACCATCGCGCTGCCCCGCGCGCGCCTCGCCACCTGGAACCTGGCAGAAGCTGCCCGGCAACTGCGCGCGCTCCATCTCAATTGGTAGCACCGGCAGATGCACAAGGCCGCATGATCCCTGCAGGACGAGGGGTAACCCGGGAAGCATGCCGCCGCGTCTCTAATTCCCTCCCGGGCATTCCCGCACCGCTTCGAGGCTCCGATGGAAGGCTCCGGATTTCTACTGCCAGTCGCCCGCGACCCTGACACGGAAGTATTTCCGCGGCTCCGCGGGCATTGGGAATTGGCGGTAAGTCTGTGGATTAGTGGCGTGAGCGGGGAAATTGGTACCGGTGTCCTGCCATGCGCCGAGAGCGTCGGACTGCTGGATTCGATAAAGTTTGCCGGGCACCGAGTCGAAACTGATTTCGAGTTGGCCGGCTGACGGGCGGGTGAGGTTGTTGCTGCGCAGTTCGCTGGAGAAGGACTGCGGATTGGTGCCGGCGAGGAACTCCGCACGATTCGAAGAGCCATCACCGTCAGCATCCTCACCGGCATTGGGGGTAGCGGCATCAATGCCGTTGGCGCGCTCCCACGTATCGGACATGTCATCGCCGTCGAGATCGTCATTGAGCACCACGATCTCCACTTTCGCGCCGATGACGGCCTCCGCGGACAGTTCCATGTCGAAGCTGATATCAGTACTGTTGGCCGCATTCTGGTGGATTTCCGCGGAGAGGATGTTCTCACCCTCACGCAGTGCCGCGGTGGGAATATCGAGAACTTCCAGAGGGGTGTTTTCGTCCGCGACGCTGATGTCTGCCGGCGTGAGGTGGGTCCAGGTTGCCGGCAGGTTGTTACGCACGATGCGGGTGCCGTTCAGGAAAACAGCGACCCCGTCATCGCGGATGACGCGGACTTTTAACCGGGTCAGCAGGGCGGCAGCGCCGCTCCAGGTGAACTTGCGGCGAAAATAGGTGGTGATGTAGCGAGTGGTGGAGCCGGCGGTAGGACTGCCGGGAGTGGCATCATCTTCGACGACCGTGGCTTCGTCGCCGTCGCCGTAGCCCAACTGACCGGCGCCGCTGAGCCAGGCGGCATCATTAAACGAGGCGTTGCGCCAGTCCGCGGCGGTGATGAGTGCGTCCTGCGGTGCCGCGGTGCCGTTGGCGAGGAATCGCCATGTCGAGCCCATCGGCACGATGACAGAACTGGTCGCAATGGGCTGTCCGCTGAACGTGTGCGTGTAAGTAAAGGTGTCCGTAGCGGAGGCCCCGGAGGCGGGGAAACCGGGATTGGGCAGGTAGGTGAAAGAGCCGTCCGGGTTGAGGGAGACACTGCCGTTGGAAGGCGCGGTATGGAGGCGCAGGATGGCCGCGGGACCGTCGCTGTCAGTGTCATTGGCGGCAAGCCCGCCGACGCCGGTGGTGCGCAGGGCGCGGAGGTCAAAGCGGAGATCAGTGCTGGCCGCTCCCGCCTGGTGGACCTCGACGGCGATGACGTTCCTGCCCTCGCGAAGGAGGCCGCGGGAAAACGTGACAGACTTATAGACCGTCTCATCGGCGTTCGGAATAGCGGCTGTGGCATAGGTGCCGTAAGTTACCTCCCCGGCGGCCGGCAGCGGCGCGGTACCGCCCGCGGCCCAGGGGGTGCTGTCACGGTAAATTTCCACACCGTTCACATAAATAATGGCGGCATCGTCGCGCTGAAACTCGACGGTTGGCACCAGCGTATCGAATGGGGTGGTCAGCGAAAATTCGCGGCGAAAATAAGCCGTATGGTATTTGTTGCCACCCACCGTGGCGCTCGCGGGAATGGTGCCCGCGGCCAAAATATCTGCGTCGCCATAGCCGAGCACCCCGGTAGCGGAGGGCCAGGCGGAGTCATTGAACTCCGCGCTGCGCCAGCCCGTCCCGAGATCTGCACCGGTGCTGTACTTCCACACACTGTTCGCGGCGATGAGCGTCTCCGTTCCCGCTGCGGCGGTGGCAGGAACCGTAATGGCATAATTCTGCCGCGTATAATAACGGTCGGCATTCGCTGACGGCGGATCATCTACGCTGACGACATTCAGGGTCACGGTGACCGGCGCAGACTCTCCGCCCGACGGCGGCACCGGAGCCGTGGCCTCGATGGTGCCGGAGATTACAATGGTCGCTGTGTAATCCGGCTGGATGAATGTCTGCGTGATGTTGAGCGGCACCGTCAACCTGAGGGTGCTGCCGCTTTGCGTGATGGAGCTGTTCGCGAAATCGTAGATGAGATCGGTGCTGTTGATGTCCGCCGTGGGAGGCACCGTAATGGCCGAGGCCACGCCTCTCGTTCCCAGAAACACCGTGCCGGTGGCATCGAGCCGGTTGCCCGTCTGGCTGAAAATTCCTCCGCTCACGGGAACCGCGGCCCCGGCCTGATCCTCCCGCATTGAGATGCGCAGCCCATCCACGTCAATCCGCGCGGTGAGCCAGCCGATGCAGGCACCAAAGAGCTTCGCGACACACATCTCCAGATTTGCCTGCTCGGCCACCGTGACATCCAGCGTGCGCACCTGCGCCGAGCCAAAGGGTGTCTGCGGCGGTAGGATCAACGCGGTAATCGTTCCTTTCGTCGCCACGTCCACGTCCTTACGATCACTCACTCCGGTGGCGGAGACATTTGTCGTCACGTCCACGTTCAGATCGGAATTGTTCTGATCCACGGTGAACGTAATGGGCCCCTGCCCCACCACGGCTTTATACTGAAACGAGTCCGGCCCGAAATAGTTAGCCGCCGGCGTATAGACGAACGAACCGTCAGGCTGGAGACTGACCGTGCCGTGCGCAGGATCAGTGACTTTCGCCGCACTCAGGGTGCCCGTGCCTCCATTCAGGTCGTCGTTGCCCAGCACACCCGGCGCCGTGACCTGGAGCACGGAATCCTCCAATACGACAAAATTTTCCGGATGGGCAACCGGCGCAGCACCGGCAGGCGGCAGCATCAGGCCCAGAGAAATCCCGAAGCAGAGGAAGGCGGGGAGTTTTGGAGACATAAACATACGGATTGAGGTGCCGGAGGAATAGCCCAGCACGCGAATACAGGGCAATCTTTGTTTTCCGGAAAATCCCGTCGCGGCCCGCGCCTGCAACTTCCAGTTAGCGCCGGAGGAGAAACTCCTTCGCGTTAAGGAGCCCCCACATGACGTCCTCCAGCGCCGCGCGGCGGCTTGGAGCCTGTTCGATCTCCGGCACGAGTTTCGCGGTCTCCGCTTCCGACGGCGGACGGCTCAGCGTATGCCAGTAAAGATCCGTCAGGACTTCCGCCGGTGACTTGCCGGAATGCTCCAGTTCACCGAGCCGGTTGCCCTCCTTGCGCAGCAGTTTGTCCAGACCGGGGCCGCTGGTGAGGGTGAAAACCTGGGAAAGCGAGCTGGCATTCGACCGCTCACATTCGCAGGCGGTGGCCCGTGGCGGCTTGCCGAATTCCTTGAGGAACAACTCCACCGCCGACGGCTTGCGGGATCTTGTGATAAACCGCGCGCCTGGAATCTGCCCCGCGCGGCTCAATCCGGGAAAACTGTCCGGCTCCAATTCCTCGCCCAGAGCCGCATGGATCGCATCCAGGAGCGGCTCTGCCGGCAGACGGCGCACGAGGGCGTGCGAGAAGTTGATCTCATCGTCCGCATTCGTCACATTCGGCACCGCGGAAAGCTGATAGGTGCGCGACGCACAGATGAGCCGGAGCAGCGGCTTCAAGCGAAAGCCATCCTGCACAAATTGCGCCGCCAGGGCATCGAGCAGCGCGGGAATGGACGGCGGATTGGTGAGCCGGAAGTCGTCCACCGGATCCACAAGCCCCTTGCCCATGAGATGCGCCCACACGCGATTCACCTGCACTTTCGCGAACAGCGGATGCTCCTTCGCCGTCATCCATTTCGCCAGTTCACTGAACCTCTCCGGCCCCGTGCTGACCGCCGGCGCGCCCGGGCCTATCAGACCCGGCGCCGGTTCCTTGTTTGAACGCGGATCCTTGAGCCCGCGCTTGTCCGTCAGGTGAATCACCTGCTCGCCGTCGAACTCCATCTTGTC
>JANNVM010000063.1:0-4617 GCA_031414455.1 Verrucomicrobiota bacterium | reverse complement strand
AACCGCTTGGTGCTGAGCCGGCTTTTTGGCTGCAAAGGCGCCTGCGCCATCATGCCGGCCCGGCGCAGGGACGGGGAATCCTGAACGGCGGGAGCGCAGTGCGGGTCTCCCGCGTAACGCAGTTGCCTCTGGCCTGCCGTTCCGCAGCCCGTCCCGGCTGTTATCCCGGAAGGCGGGCAGGCTGGAAGCACTGCGGAACGGCAGCCGGGACGGACTGCGCTACATTGAATCCGGCGGACACACTGTCCGGAGCGGGAAAAGTCGGCAGCAATTTCATGCTCCCGCCACGCATCCCCGGACGCGAAGCAAATGTTGCGCTACGGGAGCCACTGGATAGCATCGCGACGAATTCCCGTATCCCTTTTTCCCATGTCTGCCGCTCCCGCCTCTCCGCCACTCGTCGCTCCCGCCAAACTGCCGCCGCCGATTCCTTTGACGGTGCGCCGGTTCCGGCAGCCGAAAAAGAATATCCCGCAGACAAAGTGGGAGCGGGACCGCATCCTCAATTACATCCGTGACTATGTGGAGCGGGAGAAGCCGGTGCCGCCGCTGCCCCAGGAGGATCTCATCGCGCACGCGGCACGGCTCGTGGAGGAATTGAAGCTTGATCCGATCCACCGCGATTATGTTGGCGTGCTCTTCAGCAATGAACTCTGGAGGGAGACGCTGGCGACCATTCCCTACGAGCGCCGCCTGCTGCTCATGCCCAAGTGCCTCCGCGTGGAGAGCAAATGCCCGGCGCCGTTCGATGAATTCGGACTGCTCTGCAAACAGTGCGGACTCTGCAGTATCCAGGATTTTCAGAATGAGGCCGAGCGTCTCGGTTATGCGGTGCTCGTCGCCGAGGGCAGTGCCATCGTGATGAGCCTCATCCAAACAGGAAAGATTGAGGCCATCGTCGGTATCTCGTGCCTGCCGGTGTTGGAACGGACATTCCCGTATGTGGAAGCGGCGGCTATCCCCGCCGTTGCCGTGCCGCTGCTCCAGGATGACTGCATTGATACCACCGTGGATATTGACTGGGTCTGGGACTACATTCACCTGACCAGCGACGACAAGACGCGCCGGCTTAATCTCAATGCCCTGCACGAAGAAGTGCGGACGTGGTTTACGAAAGAGGGACTAACCGCGATCATGGGCGCACCCGTCGGCCATGCGGAGGAGTTGTCGCGCGAGTGGCTGCTGCGCGCCGGCAAACGCTGGCGGCCGTTCCTGGCTGTCGCCGTGAGTCAGGCGCTGCGTACCAATGCCGACGCGCCGCTCAGCGACAGCATCAAGAAAATCTCGGTGGCGGTGGAGTGTTTCCACAAAGCCTCACTCATTCACGACGACATCGAAGACGGCGACGACAAGCGCTACGACGAGCCTGCTCTGCATGCCGAGCACGGCATCCCCTGCGCGCTCAATGCCGGCGACCTGCTCATCGGCGAAGGTTATCGCCTGCTGGCGGAAGCCGGCGTGCCCGCCACCGCCCTCGGGCCGATGATCCGGATTGCCAGCGAAGGTCAGCGCGAACTCTGCCGCGGTCAGGGCATGGAACTCGCATGGCAGCGGGATCCGCAGCCGCTCAGCGTTGCCCAGGTGCTGGAAATCTTCCGCCGCAAAACTTCGCCCGCCTTCTCGGTGGCACTCCTGCTCGGTGCCGCGCACGCCGGACGGCTTGACGAAGTCGAGGACACACTTGTCGCCTTCAGCGAGGCTCTCGGCATTGCCTATCAAATCCGCGACGACCTCGACGATCGCGCCGAAGACACCACGCCGGAAGCGATGGCCGTGCATCCCAACATCATCGAAGCCACCGCCCGCGAACGCTTCAAAGGCAACATGAAGGAGTCCGTGGAGAACGTGCTCATGCTGCTGGAACGCTACAAGGACCAGAGCATCCGTGCGCTCCAGGATCTGGACAACGCCAACCTCAAAGGACTCCTCCGCCGCATCGTTGGCAAGATGTTCAACGAACTCGAAATCAAAGGCTGGTGCCGGGAGTTTGAAGTGAAGAACGGAACGGCGGCCAACTGACAGGGGGTGATGTAAGATTGACCGGCCCTGTTGGTTGGTGTAAATCTTCCATCATGACACGAACTCAGATTCAACTCCCCGACGAACTCTACGAGCGGGCCAAACGATTTGGCAGCGCCCGGGAACTTTCCCTCGCGGAAATGACCCGCCGCGGTCTGGAGATGTTTCTCGCCGGCTTTCCCGAGACACCTGCGCCGCGCAGGAAGTGGCAGCTTCCCAAAGTGAATGGCGGGGGCATCAGGGTTTCGCTGGATAAGCTTCACGATTTGGCTGCTGAGGATGAATCCACCCGCAGTCTGCGCCGCAAATGATCTCGCTGGATACGAACATCCTCCTGCCTGCCGTCGAATCCGGCAACACCAGTCATGCTGCTGCCGCGGCGTTCGTCGAATCCCTCGCTGAATCGTCCAGTGTCGTCATTTCTGAGTTCATCCTGCTAGAACTTTACGGGCTGCTGCGCAACCCCGCCGTACTGACCAGGCCATTGTCAGCCTCCGCGGCAGTGGACGTTTGTGAATGTTTTCGGGAGCACCCGTACTGGCAGATCATTGGATTTCCTCCGGACAGCCGCCGGTTTCACGATTCGTTGTGGCCCCGGTTGCGCGACAGAACCTTCGCCCGCCGTCGCGCCTACGATCTCCGGGCCGCACTTGCCCTGCTCGAACAGGGCGTCACGGAATTCGCCACCGTGAACGTGAAAGACTTTCAGGGTTTTGGATTTACCCGGGTGTGGAACCCACTGACGTTGTCTTGATTTTTCGCAAAAGCACCTTCTGGCTTGGATTGGTACGTAGAGCACCCCTCAGTCGTAAACATCACCATGAAATCCGCTGAGACGATCCTGACATGGTGCTCCGCCGGAGCGCTGATCGCGGCGCTGGTGCTGATTCCTTATTCGCTGCAAAACAACGAAGCGCCGCGGCGGAAGCGGACGGTGGCGGGTGGGATTCATCAGTGGAACGAAGCCCGGCAGGAAGCGGAGGAACGGGTTGCCGGGCGCGGCAGGGCAGGGGAAGTGACAGTGGTAAGACCGGAGATGCCGAAGCCGCTGTGGGTGGGCTCGGGCCCTCTGCCATCGGATTTGCCGCCAAACTTGGAGAAAAGCAATATTTCGCCGGTGCGAGAGGTCAGCATTCCGCGTGCAGTTAGCTTGTTGTCCAGAGGCGCGCTGGTGACATCCAGCGATCCAGCCCCGTTGGGGGAATTAAGTTTTGTGACTGACGGAGAGAAGTTCGGTGACGATGGATACAACGTGGAACTGCTCCCTGGCATCCAGTGGGTCCAGCTCGATCTCGGAGAGACGCGCGAAATCTGGCTCCTGTGGCTTTGGATGTATCACAAAATGGGCGTGGTCTACAAAGACGTGATCATCGAGGTGGCAAACGATCCGGAATTTTCTGACGCCCGGATCATCTTCAACAATGACCACGACGATACTTCCGGCATGGGCAAAGGCGCCAATGAGTCGTGGCTCGAAACGAATCACGGTCATGCCATTCGGACCAACGGGGTGCGAGGGCGCTTTGTCAGGCTCTACAGCAACGGCCGGAACATTGACGACACGAATCAATGGATCGAGGTCGAGGTTTACGGACGCCGGACGTTCAACCGGCAGGTGCCGACCGGCGCGGAGATCTTCATTTCGCCGCCGTCCGAGGCATCTGAGCCCTTACTGCAGTCTGAATGACGTTGTTCCCGTCGCTGTCGCGCCAGACGGCGACCATCCATGTCTCGCCAGGGCGGGGCTGAGGGCCGCCGAAGGTGTATTGTTTGCCACTGATGGAGAGCGTGTCGGTTCCATCGCCTTTCGCCCGGGTGCCGGCGAGCAGGCTGGTTTCCTCCAACTTCAGAAGTGAAACCGCGGCGCTGCCGTTGGTCTGCTGGCTCACGGTGAATTCCTTCACTTTGCCCAGCCACAGTGCGACCGGTGCCCGCGCCTGGCCTTCCTTGGCGGCGGCGATTTGTTTTGTCAGGCTTTGTTTCAGTTTGGAGAGCTTCGGGTCTTCGTCGAGCCGCCACTGCATTTGCTCGCGCTGATTGACCTTCACCAGCCAAACGGTGGCCCCCGCGGCCAGCATCACGGCGAGGATGATCATGCCGGACAGGAAGCCGCGCGTCCGCCAGAACGGCGTTTCGGCGAGAGGATCGTGCAACCGGCTGCGTGCGCTCATCGCGTTACCAGGAAGTGCAGCGGCGGAACCCGGCCATGCGCGCCGCGGATTCCTCCTGGGTCACGGCAGCGAGGCGCTTCACGCCGAAGGCTTCGCAGGTGAACGACGCCAGCACGCTGCCGCGCACCACGCCGCGGGCGAGGTCGGAGAAGTCAGGCGCAGTCTTGCCCGCCGACGCGAGGCTGCCGGCGAGTCCGCCCGCGAACGAGTCGCCCGCGCCGGTTGGGTCGGCCACATCCGTCAGCGGATAGGCCGGCGTCGCGAAGAACGCGTTGTCCGGCCCGAAGAGCATCGCGCCGTGCTCCCCTTTTTTCACCACCACATGCCGCGGTCCCATTTCCCGCAGCTTCCAGCCGGCGGTGACGAGGCTGTTGCACTCGGTGAACATCTTCGCTTCGTCTTCATTGATCACAAAAAGGTCCACGCG
>JANNVM010000062.1:0-1754 GCA_031414455.1 Verrucomicrobiota bacterium | reverse complement strand
GGCACTTTGTGGAGGCGCCGGATGCGCTCGTGGAGAAACTACAGACGCTCAAGGAAGCGTGCAGCGCGCGCCAGGTCGCGGCATGGGAGGAACTGATCCGCGCCGGAGAATGGGTGGCATTTGTGCGTTCGCTGCTCGAATTGCACTACGATCCGGTCTATCTCCGCTGCGGGGATTTCCTCAATCCGGTCACGCGGCATGAGATGGAGAACTTCGACCCCGCGACGCTCGACCGCACGGCCGCCGCGCTCGTGGCCGCGGCAGGATGATCCGCTGCTTCTCTCCCTTGCGTGAAATTGGCGGCGGGTCTCTGTCTAAAGGCCTATGAGTGATATTTGGAGTTTTGCGAATCCGCAGTTGAAGGACCTCGTGGCCTACGAACCCGGCAAGCCGATTGATGAGGTGGCGCGGGAGCTGGGCCTTGAGCCGGGGGACATTGTGAAATTGGCATCGAACGAGAATCCGCTCGGCCCATCGCCGAAGGCGGTGGAGGCGATGCGTGAGGCGCTGAACCACGCGCAACTCTATCCCGACGGCGGCGGCTACAAATTGCGCAATGCCATCGCCGCGAAGTTCGACCTCGAGATGGGCAACGTGGTGCTGGGCAACGGATCGAACGAGATCATTGAGTTTGTCGGGCACGCGTTTCTCAATCCCGGCGATGAAGTGGTGACGGCGGAGCACGCGTTCGTCGTTTATAAACTGATGGCCACACTCTTCGGCGCGACGACGATCGAAGTGCCGGACCCGGGTTTTAAACACGACCTCGATGCGATGGCCGCGGCGATTACACCGAGAACGAAGGAGGTTTTTATCGCAAATCCAAACAACCCCACGGGCACGCTGTGTCACCAGGAGGAGATCGATCGCTTCATGGCAAAGGTCCCGGAGCATGTCATCGTGATCTTTGACGAGGCCTACTACGAGTTCCTCGACGTGCCGCTGGATACCCTGAAGTTTATCCGCGAAGGCCGTAACGTGGTGGTGATGCGGACGTTCTCCAAAATCCAGGGGCTGGCGAGCCTGCGGATCGGCTATGGCCTCGCACCAAAACATCTCGCGGAAGTACTGCAAAAGACGCGGCAGCCGTTCAATGCCAACGCCATCGCTCAGGCCGGCGCGCTGGCCGGTCTCGGCGACGAGGATCACATGGAGCGCACCCGCGCGCTGAATCGCGAGGGGCTCGCCTACCTGCAGGGGACGTTTGCGGAGCTGGGGCTGGAATACACCCCGAGTTTTGCGAATTTCGTGCTCGTGAAGGTGGGCGACGGTGACTCGCTGTTCGCCTACGCGATGAAGAAAGGGGTCATCCTTCGGGCGATGCGCGCCTACAAACTGCCGGAATACGTGCGGGTCTCCGTGGGCACGATGCCGCAGAACGAGAAGTTCGTGCGGGTGCTGCGCGAGTGGCTCAGCGAACAGTCATGAC
The DNA here is from genome assembly GCA_031414455.1 of Verrucomicrobiota bacterium. GTDB lineage: Bacteria > Verrucomicrobiota > Verrucomicrobiia > Verrucomicrobiales > V1-33 > V1-33. Next base: position 325 of record JANNVM010000062.1, on the reverse strand, counting down.
CCGTGAGGATACCATCGCAGCCGTGGCGTCGCCAGCGGGAACCGGCGCGGTGTCGCTGCTGCGGGTGAGTGGCGGCGAGGCGCTGGCCGTGGCGCGAAAAGTTTGGCAGGGCAGGGAACTGCCGCCGCGGCGGGCGGTGTATGGATCCATCGTGGATGACGCCGGGCAGGTGCTGGATGCCGTGCTGGCGACGTACTTCAAAGGCCCGGCGAGTTTCACCGGCGAGGACACCGTGGAGATCACCTGTCACGGCGGGATGCTGGTGACCCAGCGGGGTCTGGAAGCGCTGCTGCGCGCCGGCGCACGGGCGGCAGAGCCGGGGGAG
>JANNVM010000061.1:0-4709 GCA_031414455.1 Verrucomicrobiota bacterium | reverse complement strand
CTCGATGCTGAGGTCGAGATGCCGGTAAACGACGTTGTCGCCGTAGGCCATGTGGATGCCCTCCAGCGAGATGACGCGCTGGCCGCTGCGATCGGGCTGGGGGATTTGGAAACGGAACGGCTTCTTCGGCAGCACGGGCTTCTCCACTCGCTCCATTTTATCGAGCTGCTTCTGTTTGCTCTGCGCCTGCGCGGCCTTGCTGGCGACGGAGAGGAAGCGGGCGATGAATTCCTCCAGTGCTTTGATTTCCTTCTGCTGGTTCTTGAACGCGGCGGCCTGACGTTTGAAGTTTTCCTCCTGCTGCACGAGGAAGCGGGTGTAGTTCCCGGTGTAGCCGGTGATGCGCTGGTCGGCAATGTTATAGACCTTGCCCGCGATGGCGTCCATGAACTCGCGGTCGTGTGAGATCATGAGGATGGCGCCGGGGTAGGATTTCAGATAATCCTGGAACCAGAGCAGTGACTGGAGGTCGAGGTGGTTCGTCGGCTCGTCGAGCATCAGCAGGTCCGGCTGCATGGCGAGGAGCCGGGCAAGGTGCGCACGCATGATCCAGCCGCCGCTCATCTCGCGCACCGGCCGGTCAAAGTGGGCTTCCTTGTAGCCAAGGCCGCGGAGCATCTTTTTGGCTTTGGCCTCCAGCGCGGGATCCGACAGGATATCGAACTTGCTTTGCACTTCAAAGTACTCGGGCTCGTTGACTTCGCCGGCCTCCTCCAACTCGCGGAGGCGATCCGTGAGGGCATCGAGTTCACCGGCCCGGCCGGTGGCCACATCCATGACGGTTTCATCGCCCGTGGGTTCGCTCTGCTGGGGGAGGTAGCCGGTGATGGACCATTCATCGCGAATGATCTCGCCGCTGTCCGGCGTCTCCTTGCGGAGGATCATATTGAAGAGGGTGGTCTTTCCCGAGCCATTGACGCCGACGAGAGCCACGCGGTCGCCGGCGTTGATCTGGAGGGAGGCATCGGAGAACAAGGCCTGACCGCCAAAGGACTTGGAGACTTTTCGAATGGTAATCATGACAGAAAAAACAGAAGGTTGTCGGGCCGCTCAGACCCAAAAAAGAAACACCGGAGGCAGTGAAGACCCGGTGCGGGAGGGAAACCGCCTCACGGCGGCAGGAGATGTGCGGCGATGAGGAAGCCGCTTCGGTGTCAGACCATCACCGGATGCTTCGGCTGCACATTGGGAATGGCAGGGCCGCTTGGCTGGGCGAAGTGACACTTCGAGTTCAACACCAGCGTGCCAAGACACAGGTCCGCAAGCGGGAAGACGACATTGAAGCTTTTCTGCATGTAGCGGTGGTGCAGCAGGTGGTGGCCGTTTAGACGGCGAGAGCCCCATGATTTCTCAATGCGGCGGGTCTTTGGGAGGTGCAGGCACCCGTGCATCATGGAAAAAACAAAGGCCGCCCCCGCAATGGGGCGGCTCAGTGCTGAGAGACTTCGGGGGAACGGAAGGCAGGCAAGGGGAGATGTCGGTTCATTTCCCGGGTATATTGAACCATCAGCCCGGGGCGCGTGACCATGCGTGCCCGGTTGTCATCCGGAAGCCTGCTTCGGGCTAGCCGATGCAGCTCTTGATATACTTGATCCCCTCGCGGTAAACCTCCTCCTCGTTCTTGAAGAACGGACGCCACACGCGGGTGGCCGCGGCGAGGTCGGGCAGCGCGCTGCCGAAAGCCTCGACCGTCAGGTAACCCTTAAACTTCTTCTTCTTCGCCAGTTCGATGACCGGCTTGATGATGCTGTTGTTGTGCGTCTTCCCGGGCACACCGCGGTCGTTGGCGGAGATGTGAATGTGGGCCACGCAGCCGAAGTCTTTGGCCAGGGCACCAACGGGATCACGCTCCTCGATGTTGCTGTGGAAAGTGTCGAACATCGTCTTGAAGTTCGGATGGCCCACCAGTTTCACATACGCTGCTCCCTGGGCCATGGTGTTGAGAAAGTAACTCTCGAATCGATTGAGCGGCTCGATGGCGAGGAGGATGCCGGCCTTCTGCGCAAAGTCAGCCAGGGGCCGGTGAACGTCGGCGGCACGTTTCATTTCGTCGGCTGTCGGACCCTTTCCGGAGAAAACGCCGAGCACCTGGTAATAGGGGCCGCAGAGCAGTTTGATACCGGCGTGGTGTCCGCACTCGATCACGCGCTTGAGGTGGTCGAGCCCGCCTTTCCGGTTTTTTGCCACCGGGCTGATCGGATTGTGTGCTTCGTCCGGCGACACCGTAACGGCAGTGGTTTCGAGTCCATTGTCCTTCAGCGATGCGCCGATCTTCTTAAAGTGGCTGGGATCACTGGTGTCGAAGATGGGAATCTCCACACCGTCATAGCCGGTCTTTTTGAGTTTTGTGAGGATGGGAAACTGGGACTCCACGAAATGCGTGGTCCAGAGGAGAAGGTTGAAGCCGATTTTCATAGCGGCGCGCATGTAGAAGCGACCGGCAGGCGTGGCAAGGGAAATGGCGCGGCTTCAGAGCAGCCCCCGCCGCTGCAGGGACGCTTCCATCGCCTGCTCCACGAGCATGGCGGCCAGCGTTTCGGTGGCGGTATCGAGCTGGTTGTTTGCGGCCTTCAGTTTTGGCAAATCTTCGGCGGCCAGAGCGGCGCGCACTTCCTTTTCGGCAAAGCGGATGGCGGTGTAAGTGTCATAGTCCAGCGCCTCGCCGGCGGAGGGCAAAGCAGAGGCGAGGGCTTCGAGGAGTTCTTCGGCTTTCAGTTTTGCCGCGGTCCACTGGCGCTCGTTCATGTCATCGAACGCGTGCTCCACGGACTCGCTGATCATTTCCTCCACTTTCCCGCCGGCCACATCCACGGCGCTGTGGCGGATCTCCAGCACGCGGTCGGTGTTCGTCCTCGTGTCGCGGGCGAGGACGTGGAGAATGCCGTCGGCGTCTATTTCAAATTGCACGCCTACCCGGGCCTGACCTTTCGGTCCGGGCTCGAAATCAATCTGGAACTGTCCGAGTTCCCAGTTGTCGCGCGCCATCTCGCGTTCGCCCTGGAGCACGCGGATGAGCATGGACTGCTGATGGGCCACGGCATTGGTGAACAGTTCGCCGGCTTTGGCGGGAATGGTCGTGTTGCGGGGCAGGATGACATTCATCAACCCGCCGAAGGTCTCGATGCCCAGCGAGAGGGGCGTGACGTCGAGGAGCACCATCTTTGTCAGGGCACCGCTGAGAATGCCGGCCTGGATGACGGCCCCGAGCGCCACCGTCTCGTCGGGATGCTGCGAAGTGTCGGGCTGGCGCTCGAAGATGGACTCCACCATCCGCCGCACGAGCGGAATTCGGGTGCTGCCGCCGACGAGGACGACGGCATCCAGGTCCGCCGGCGTCAGCTTCGCATCGCTCAGCGTGCGCATACAGTGCCGGTGCGTGCGTTCGATGATCGGGCGCGCGATGTGCTCAAACTCCTCCCGCGTCACCGTCCTCACAAAACTTTCCGCGCCCTGCAGGAACGGCAGCCGCACCTCCGCAGACTCCTGGAGGGACAGCGCATGCTTCAACTCAATGGCAGCTTCGTGGAGCCGCGCGCCGGCTTCCGGACTTTGCGGCGTTCCGGCCAGATCAGCCAGCCACGCGGCCAGCGCCCGGTCAATGTCGTCGCCGCCCAGCGCAGTGTCGCCGTGCGTGGCCAGCACCTGAAAGACGCCGTTATGCATCTCCAGAAGGGAAATGTCGAACGTGCCCCCGCCTAGATCATAGACCGCCACCCGCGAACGTTCGCCCATCTTATCCAGCCCGAATGCCAGCGCCGCGGCCGTCGGTTCATTCACGATGCGCTCCACCGTGAAGCCCGCCATCTCCCCCGCCTGGCGCGTGGCCGTCCGCTGCGCGTCATTGAAATACGCCGGAACAGTGATCACCGCCCGGCTCACGGGCCGCTCCAGCGCACGTTCGGCCACCGCCTTGAGGCGTCCCAGAATCATCGCCGAAATCTCCACCGGGCTCAGCACACGGCCATCGATCTGCACACTCAATCCTCCGCGGGCATCGCGCACCGTCGCGTAGTCAGGGAGGTAGTCGAGTTCACCCGGGCGCCGTCCGATGAGCCGCTTCACCGACACCACCGTCCGCTCCGGACTCAACATCCGGCGCCGCAGCGCTGCAACTCCCACTTCCGGTTCGCCGCCGTCCGGCGGAAAATAGACCACCGACGGCGTCATTCGCGCGCCGGTCTCATCCGCAAGGAGGATGGGAAACCCCGCCTCCACGATGCCGATCAGTGAATTCGTCGTGCCCAGATCTATGCCAACAATGTCAGTCATGCCGGCATTGAAGCGGCGAACATTCGACGAGTCCAGGGGACTGTCGCGTCATCTGTCCGGACTCCTGGCCAGGCTGCACTGGAAGCCCGGGTGGAGTCCTCCTGCTATCGGGTGGGCCGGGTTCCGTATGATTGAGAGGACTGAGCCGGCTGCCAGGATGATCCGCGGCTTCCGGAATCATAGCGGTTGTTGCCGCTGTGCGGTCCTCCCCCGCCACTGCCGTCGCGAGGATGCCCGCCTCCCCCGCCAGGATAGCCGCCGCCGCTATTGTGCCCGCCGCCACCGCCATGATGTTCGTGGCGGCCACCGTAATAGTATTGTCCGTTATGGTAGTATCTGTTGCTGTAGGGGCGGCCCTGATGGTAGTATCTGCCGCTTTCATAGCGTCCGCCGTAGTAATAGCGGTCGCCGTAGTAATAGGCATCTCCGACGTAAGTCCC
>JANNVM010000060.1:0-13137 GCA_031414455.1 Verrucomicrobiota bacterium | reverse complement strand
CCGGACTTGCCGCTGAACAATGTGAGGCCCGCAATGTCACCGCTGCCGGCATAGAGTCGCAGCGGCTCCGTGTCGCTGGCATGGAGAATCCCGGCCGCGTGCAGCGTTTGTTTCGTTTGCAGCACGGCGAAGTTGCCGGTGGTGGAACCGCTTTCGAGGAAGCGGATGTCGAAAGCGGAGAGAGCCGCGAGAGGCGTGCGGAGCCATGCATTGCCGGTGGATTGGCCGGGCAGCGTGAGCGGGGCCGTGATACCTGGCAACAGCCGGGGATCAGCATCGGAGAGGTTGATCGTGCTCGTCCCCCACTGATAGGATCCGGTGAGGCTGTCCAGACTGTTCCGCTGCAGGCCGTTAATACCTCCCGCCGCGGCGAACTCGACCGTGCCGCCGGCTGCCGGGGAAAGTGTCAGGCTGCCGGCGAGATTGATATCCCCGGAGAATGCGGTGGCCCGCAGTGTGCCCGGCATGAGAGCCGCGGCGGTGGCAAATGGCGTGACATCCGTTTCCACAAGGCGCAGCCACGGCTGCGAGCGGCCGTAGGGTTCCTCCGCGGTGCTGTAGCGCAGCACATTGAAGTACCACGCGAACAGCGTGCCCGGGCTTTCGCCGGAAGGATTGCTTTGCAGAGTCACATCGCCGGTCAGGGCGCTGACATTTACACCCGCTGCCGGGCTGTAGGTGGAAAAGTAAGTCTTCTGATGATAGCTGTTGTTGATCCCCTGCGGGAGCAGGAACGGATTCGCCACCTGACCGAGCAGCACACTGCCGCGGGCAGAGACATCGAAGGTGGACTTGCCCGCAAACAGAGTCGTGGGAAGCCAACTGGTGGCGTCAGGGATGCGTCCCTGAAACAGGATATTGGCCACTTGTCCCTGGGACATGGCGGCGCGCGTGCTGTTCGTCCTGATGCTGCCGCCTGCGGCGATCGTTCCGGTGCCGCGCTCCACATAATAGACGCCGCCATCAATGTCGCGGCCGGCGCGCACCGTGAGATCGCCGCCACCGAGTTCCAGCAGTGCGCCGGCATCCGGCGTGCCTTTGGGCAGGCGCGCATTCGTGGGAATGAGCGCGTCCACATTCGCCACATCGCGTCCGGCAGTCATCGTGACATTACCGCCGCCGAGCGCACCGACACCTTCGTAGAAATTACTGAAATCCACCCACCATGAGGTGGAACCGGCATCGCGGCCCGTCCGGGTGGCGGCAAACTCGCCGGTGGCGGGGTCGATGTAGCCGCGGCGGTAGAGCCAGTTCGTCGGCATCTCGCGGCTGGAGTCGGCCACCAGTTGGCCGTTCGTATCCACACGATAGCGGGCGATGTCCTGCTGCGCGCTGATATTTACGTTGCCGCCGGCAAGCGAATACTGCGCGGGATACGGATTCGAGCCGGCCTGCGAGATCCCGAGCGGGCTTTGGGTGTTCGCCGTATAGGTCACGTCCGGCTGATCGAAATTCGCCATCGCTGCCGCCTGGGTTCCGGCGGTGTAGATGGTGCCCAGCGGATTAAGAATCTGCACATCGCGCCCGGCGCTGATCGTGATGTCGCCGGTGCCGGTGCGAATCGTTTGATAGCGCGGCGTGATGATGCCATCGCGGATGACGTTCACATAGGCTGTCGGCAGGGTCATGGCCCCGGTGCCGTTGCTGCCCATAATGAGCGAGCCGCTGCCCGCAGCGAGGGTGGAGAGCGGATGCACCGTGCGATAGTCGGCGGCACTCAGATCCGCGCCGGCGGTAAGGCGATAGGACCACGAGCGGTTCCCGGCCGCGAGCAGCGGCTGCTGCCAGAGCTGTCCTGCTCCGCCGCCAAATCCGTCGGACAGACTCCTTGTGAAATCGAAGTTGAGATTGCCGCCGGCCCGCAGTGTAAGCACCCCGGGGAGATTTTGCGGACCGAAGCGGAACGTGGAAAGGTCCCACGTCGCCGCGAGAGTCAGGTCGCCATTGAGGTTGTAGATTTCCGCGCCGGCCTGGACACCGGTGATGGCCTGCAACGCCGCATTCGAGCCGGTGAGCAGGCGGTTGAGGATGTCCGGCCCGGCATTGCCGAACGCCGTGGCATTGGTCCGCACGTTGTTCTGCACCGTCGTGTTAATGGTGCCGGAACCGGTCAGGCCATAGAGTTTGTAGCCTTCGACCACGATGGACGACGCTCCCGTGATGCCGCCGAGAATCGGATTCATCTGCAACTCCGTGCCGCTGTCCGTCTGCGGCGCGCGCAGATGCAGCGTGCCCTGGAACTGACCTGCGGAGGCGCTGCCGGCATTGTTCGCCGCGACGGCGAGATTGATCGTGGAACCTGATTGAATGTCGAGTCGCGCCGCCGTGTTGATCGTGCCGTTTCGCGGAGCGCCGGCTTCGATCTCAATGGTGCCGCCTTTGCCCGCGGCATCAAATTTCTGCCCGGCCGCGGAAAGCCTGGCTGCCGGCGCCAGCGTGACGCCGCCCGCGGCTCTTAGTGAAATGCTGCCGCCGGTGGCACCCGATGCGTCGATGAAATCACTCACCGTCACTCCGCCCTGATCCGCGGCGACACTGTAATTGCGGGCTTTGGCCGGGCCATTCACCGCGACATCACCGGTAAGCGCCCGATAGCTGCGGGACTCGTTGAAGTGCGCGGCATTCAGCAGCGCATCCAGCCCCGCCAATGTTGCCAGCGAACCCGCGGTGATCGCCGAAGATCCGCTGCGTCCACCGCTTCCAGCGCTGCCGTCCAGGGTGCCCTCAAGACTCACGGTTCCCGCCGGCGCATTCACCGTGAGGCTCCCGGCGTTGCCGCCGCCGGCCTGCGCCTTCACGCTCAACTGCGCACCGGCCGGTACCGCGACATTGCCCGACACGGAAGCCAGCGTGATGCGGCCGCCGTCTGTGAACCTGGTCACATCGTAATACTTCCGCGCGGTGCCGGAAACATCCAGCACGCCTCCCGCCGAAACGTTCCCCGACGAAGCCTGCATCGTAAGGTCGCCGCCCGGCAGGAAAATCCGTGCGCTGTTCGTCACGGACTCTCCGGCCAACTGCAATTTCGAGCCAAGACCGGAAGGGACTGTCGCGGTGCCGGCCAGCGCGGCGATGTCCAGCGCGCCGGTCGCCCGGATGGCATGATTCGCGGCGCTGGCTCCCGTGAGCAGCGGTGTCTTCACAAGGGCCGCGCCACTGACGGCGAGGCTGCCGGTTTCCTGGACGACCATCCCCTTCGCCGCCCTCATTTCCATCCGGCTGAACTGATCCACCTTGACATTATTTGTGCCAAGCCGGATCACGTTGCCCTCGAAGGCCAGGGTGCCGGAAGCCGGGCTCACCGCTCCGGGCACGACACCCGCAGCGGAGTTGTCCACGAGGATGTTCTGCGCCGCGAAAGTGACTTCGCCGCCGCCGTTGTTGAAGCCGCGAATCTGTGCTGCATGCAGTTCCAGATTTTGCGCCGCCGCCGTGCCCACCTGGCCCGTACCGTAGATGTCGAGCGAACTATAGCTAAGAAACGACAGACTCGACAACGTTTGCGCTGTCTGCAGGTCGTCGAGGGCAGCACCCGTCAGGACAAGCCCTGCGTCCGGCTGAAGCGGGCCCGCGTTATCCAGTGCGAGACTGATGCGCCCGCTGTTCAGGTTGATGGCACTGCTGCGGAGCCGGGTGGCCGGATCGAGCAATGTCGTGGCGGTGGAATCCAGCGTCAGGCTGGCACCGCGCAACGAGGCTTCCGCCCCTACTGTCAGGATGGGGCCGCCGGCCGCCGTAATGCCGCGGCGGGTGACGCGGGCGGTGGTGTCACCGGAAAGGCGCAACAGTGTGCCATTGCCGCTCCCGGGCCGCGCGGCGTCGCCAAAGAGCAGACTCTCCACCGCACCGGTCCCGCTCTGCACGATGCTGGAGCCTTCGGTTACAGTCAGGCTGCCGTTCGAGACAAGGATGATGTCACTGCCCGTTAGTGGCGCGCCCGCGTTGTCCACCGTCAGGCTGCCGGTCTTAACTGTAATGGTGCTGCTGCCCGCCGCGGTGCGCCGCACGCCACCGATGAGCAGACTCTGGGCATTGAAGGAACTCAAATCAGCGGAGCGAAGTGTCAGCGTTCCGGCGCTGCCGGTGACACCCGGTCCGGCGATGAGGATGTCGAGCGGACTGCTGATGTCCACGAGTCCGCCGCGGCCACCGGTGCCGGCGAGGGCCGTGAGCGAGCCGGAGAAGGCGAGATTCTGTGCTGCGGTCAGCACGAGTTGTCCACCGTCCACCGGCAGGCGCGGCGCGGTCGTGCCGGAGTTCACCGCCACCTCGCGGAAGAACGCCGTAGCCGTGAAGTTGTCATACTGCGCGCGCTGCCGCACCACCGTCACCGGTGCGACTTCGAAGTTCGACATGAGCACGTTCCGGCCGCCGGCATTGGCGTCGTTGAAGCGATAGCCGGCCACCAGTGAAGATTTGTCAGGCTGCGCCACGGTTCCGCCTGGCGTGCCGGACTTCGGGGTAACGAGGAACGCGCCTGGAAGCAGCGCGTAGCGGGCCGGGAGCAGCGTATAGCTTCCCGCCGGCAGCCCCTGGCTGCCGCTGAGCCACACCCGGTCGCCGGGGCTGATCGTGGAATTCACATACCCGGCGTCGCCGCTCAGGTTGGTGGCCAGTGTGCCCGGATTAAACGCTGCATACGGCGCGAAACCGGACTCGTAATTCGGGACGACCGCGAAGCTGCCGCTGGAGGCCAGAATATCGCGGGTGCCGCCGTTGCCGGGCACCCAGCGGTAGGCATAAAGTTCGCCGCCGCCACGAATGTCGAGGGTGCTGCCGGCCTGCACGTCCACGTTTTGACCGGCGAGATTAACGCCTTTCGACGGGGGACCAATGCGCGTGATGTCCGTGCCGGAGGGATCAATCCACGCCGTACCGCTGAGGTTAGTGCCATAGGGCAGCGTGACGGCCGCTCCCGTGACCGGATTGAGCGCTGACACCGAAGTGACGCCCCCCGCGCCGATGATGAGTTGTGTTGTCAGGGCGACCGCCTGATTCGTCACCGGATCTTTTGGCGCGGTGCCCGTGCCGTCCCAGCCCAGATTGATGGTCCCAACGGGGGCGCGCAGCACGCCGCCCTGTTCAATGACACCGGCATGGATATTCAGCGTGCCGCCCGCGGAGAACGGCAACTGCCGCGCGCCGCTGCCGGTGATACTCACCGTGCCCTGCTGAGCAGCCCCGCCACTTTGATAGTTGGATGCCGAGATGGTGAACGTGGAAGCCGTCGCCGGATAGATTTGTCCCGCGCGCAGATTGAGACGTCCTGCGATGTCAAATGTGCCGTTGCCGCGGATGTCACCATTGTCCGCGAACAAATTGGCGGTGCCGATGCCCTGAAGCGTGAGATTGCCCACATCAATCTGTTTGGCGTGAACCGTCAGGGTTCCGCTGCCTGAGGCCGGCTGAATGTAGAGCGGCAGATTCCCGTCGATGAACGGCGTATAGGAAACGAGTTCCTCAGCGAGTTTGGGCGCGACGAAACGCTGGCCCAGTGCGACGTGCGGCGCGGTCAGGGTGACATCGCTGTTGGCAAAAAGCACACCGCTCGTGGCCACGGACATGGTGCGGGCCGCAATCAGATTCACTGGTCCGCTGAACTGCACCGAGCCCGCCAGCGTAAGCGCGCCGAGGCCGCTGTTATTGAACCGGTCCGCCGTGAAATAGCCCATTCCCTGGAGCACGGTGCCGCCCGCAGATGTAATCGGCTGACCAAGGGCGACCGGAGAGGGAATTGTCAGGCCGCTCTGCACCACCTGCAGTGTGGGAAAGAGCGCATTCGGCACCGGACCGATGGCAAAGCGCCCTGACGAAACATTGAGAGTGCCGCCCTGGACTCCAGGGCCACCCGCTGCTCCGCGCAGTGTGGCATCCATATAGAGCTGCTGACCACCGGTGAGATTGATGGTGCCCGCGGCACTGTCCACCCGGGTGCGCACCCGTTCGGAACCCTGGAGCGTGTTGTTATCCGTAGAGCTGCTGCCGAGGAATCCGGGCGCGACGTCCAGTTCGCCGCTGGTGCCGGACACATCAATAAGTGCGCCCTGCACCGCGGCGAGATTGCCGGCCACGGTAATGGTGCCGCCGGCGTGGACGGTACCGGTAAGGTAGTCGCGCGGATCCGGCGTGAGCACCCGCTTGCCGGCGGTGGACAGCACACTTTGCGGACCCATGAGCAGAGTGGTCAGGGCCACATCCGTGCGGGCACCGCCGCCTTCGAACACTGACTGACCGTTCGTGCCGCCGGACAGATTGATCGTCCCGCCCGGTGCGGACACCGCACCGAGAAAGGAAACGCTTTCTCCGCGCAGCGTCACGGAGGCGCGGGCGTCCGTGGTGATGGCTGCGCCTTCGCCAAGAATCAAATCACCCCGTACTTGCTGGCGATTGCTGTTGAAATTGTCGCGCACGCCCGGTGCGCTAAAGCTGACATTCACCGGCGCGCGCACGCCCTCCTCCTGAAGAATGCGCGTGAGGTCGAGACCGCCGGTGGTGCCATAGGTTAGCGCCAGCCAGTTCTGCGCCACGGGATTGATCTGCGTTCCGGGTGCGAGGAGAACGCCAGGCACAAACTGCCCTTCGGTTCCTGTCGCGAGGCCGGTGCCGGTCATCGTGTAGCCGGTGAAGCCGCCGGTGGAGAAGAATGCCGGATCAAGCTGAAGCACACCCGCGGGTGCCGCTCCCCCGCCGACTTGAATGGCCGGAGCCGTGACCGCCAGCGTGCCGCCGCGGCCACCGGAGAATCCGGAGAGTGTCGCACCGAGTTGCAGCACGCCGCCGGTGACGGGATCCACGTTGGGGTCCTGCCCCGCTTTGACAGTGATCGCCCCGCCCGTTCCGTAAGTGAGGCGCGCGGACGGACTCACGGACACACCGCCGGAAACATCCAGCGCGCTGCCGCCGGCGAGGACGGCGTTGTAGGCGTTAATATTGATAGTGCCGGCATTGACCACCAACTGGCTGCCGAGCGGATCATCGGCAAAAAGACGATCGTCCACCCGCAGTCCGGCGGTGCTGATCGTGGAACCGGCCGCCACCGAAACCGTGCCGCGGTTCGCTCCCGGCGCTGGTTTGGAGGACGTGGAAGTGAACTTCGCTGCTTCGAACGGCGAGACCGTATCGGCGGTAAGGTTGATCGTGCCGCCCGCTGCCGTGATGTTGCCGGCGACGTTCACGTTGGCACCGCTGAGGGCGATGGTGCCCTGATTTGGCGCTGTGAGATTTACCCCGGCGGGCACGATGATATTCCCGTCTCCGTTGTTCACCCGCAGCGCGCCGAAGCCGCTGTCCGTCATCAGCGAGGGAGAAAGCGTTACCTGCGCGAGCCGCTCCGCCGCCAGTGGAACAATATTGCCTGAAGCATCCAGCCCGAAGGCACCCGGCGCGGGAAGCGGTGCGCCGCTCCCGATGGTGACCGTCGGCGGCGTGGGTGACTCCGCGAAGTGCGGCACGGCGAGTTCCTCGCGCTGGAAGTTCAGCGTCAGCTCACTGATCTTGGGCAGCAGCGTACGCTGACTGGGTCCCGCCACGGTGATGCCATAGAGGCCACCGTCGAGCGCCATGGACGGAGCAGTGATGGTTAGGCTCCCGGCAGCTCCTCCAAACAGCCCGCCCGGCTCATAGCGCCGGCCGGTTGGTGCCAGTGGATTGGCATAAATGCTCGTGACACCCCACTTCTCTGAGAAGTTCACGGCATTGCCCGTGAGAATGCCGTCATAGATCCGGTCAGGAGTCGCCCGGGAAATATCAATGATGTCGCCGTTCGAGATGAGCCGCGTCGCCGCAACGCTGGAACCGGTGTAGTTGATCCACCCGTCGCTGACATCAATTTGCGCGCCTTCCTGCAAGACCACGGAACTGCCGGCACTCATCTTCACCGCACCGCCGGACACCGTCAATTCACCGGCGCCGCGCTCGACGAGCCCGGCATACCCTGACACATCAGCGATCGGCGATCCGACCCATGTGCGTCCGTTGTAGGTTCCGGTCTGACGGATATCCACGACGACTTTCTGACCGCGCAGGGCACCGTTTCGCAGCAGCGGGGAGTCGGCGAGTTCCGAGCTGCGCAGTTCCGCAGTCACGAAATTCTGCGAGAGCGGCACCGCCACATCAGAGGAACCGGCGGCGCTGATGAGTGCGCCGGCATCCAGATAAATCTGCCCGTCCCGCTGCAGGAACCGCGACGCCGGCGGATTGTCCGACGGAAAATATGCCCACGTGCCGGCATTGATATTGATAGTCGCGTTAGGGGCCACGAGGCTGGAATTGCCCGCCATGTGGACGGCCTTCCCTTCCAGATTCACCTGGGAAGTCAGCGCGAGTTTCGTTCCCACGGCTTTTTCGGTGCTTGCGTACTCGGGGATGATCCGCGCCATGCTGCCGCTGCCCATGGTCACAATGCCGGACTCCCGGAAAAGAAAAGGCACCTGACCGTCCACCCCGTTCACGCTTACTGCGTCATAGTGAGCCTTGAGATCAATCCGCCCGTTCAGGGAGACGGACGTGCTGCTGTCGATCGCCCCCGCGTTGGTCACTTCCTTCCCGGTGATGGTGACGCTGGCGCGCAGGGCGCTGATCAGCCCGCTGTTCACCGCGGCACCGGAATAGGAGGGAATCACGGACGCCGGGTCGGTCACGGCACCAACATAAACATCCAGTCCGCGCAGCGTGGGATCGTTGGTGTTGTGCGCCACCATACCGACCTGGAGGCCCGCCGCGAGAATGGTCTGGCCGTCCGGCGTCTCGATGGTCCCGGCGTTGGTGACGTTTGGCCCGACGAGGGCCACCCGGCCACCCACTTTCTCTGCACTGGTGGGGCTAAGGATTCTGGCACCGGCCTGGACGGTAACGTCGCCGATGCGGCCGTTCGGGGCATACCCCGGGGCCGGGGTCATGGCCGGCGTGCCTTTCGGACCGGCGGGCTGTGAAAGACTGGAAAACAAAAACTGCGAGTCTGGATTGTTCAACAAACCCCGGCTGACGAGGTTGTCGTTCAACGGCAGCGATGAGGCCACAAGGGTGTGCGTATTCACCTGACTCGCGCCCCCGAAGATGATGCCGTTTTGGTTAATCACGTACACCTGGCCGTCAGCTTTGATGCTTCCGAGAATCTGTGAGGGAACTCCCGAAGGATCGCTCACGGTATTGAAAGCGATCCACTGGTTTTTGTTCGCGCCGCCCGCGGACTGATCGAACACGAGGTCCGTCTGGCGGCCCACATTGAACGAATCCCAGCGCAGCAGCGCCTGCTGCGACGTCTGCGTCACTTTCACTTCCACCCGGGAAGAGTCCGCCGGCCCGGGACGCTGCACCGGCAAATTCGCACCGGTCCACAGCGTGGCATTTGTTGTGGGCTGGAGACCGCCGGCCCCGAGGCCGTTAGGCACCGCCGGCAGTCCCGCGCCGGCACTGTTCTGCGCTGCCGCCCCGGCCCGCGCCTGCAGTTGGAGTTGCTGCACGGCCGCCAGTGCCTGCGACGTGCGCGCAAGGGCATCCTGGGCATTGGCCCGCGCCGTCGCCGCCTGGACGGCCCCGGCTTCGTTGCCGCCGGCGCTGCGCCCCGGTGCCGCCTTTATGCCTCCGCCGCGCAGGATATCGCCAGCGTGGCTGTTGCTGCTCAGGGCCAGCAGCAGTGCGGTGGAAAGGTGCCAGGTGGCGGGAATGAAAATGCGCTGGGGGGACGGGTTCATTTTTCGGGCGGTGTGGAAGTCTTTCTCAGTTCATCAACTTTCACCGCGAACGGCAATGACCGGCTGAGTGCCGATTCATCCACGGTCACCGGATTGGCCTGTAACAATTTCGCCACATGGGCCTCACTGTTGGCTTTTATCCGTTCGGCGCGGAGCCGGGTCACGAGTTTGGCGCGCATTTCGTCGAGCGCCGGAGTGCCGGCCTCGCGTTTGTCGAGACACTTCAAAATGTGCCAGCCATCGTTCAGCCGGACCGGAGCGGAGACCTCATGCTTCAGCAGCCGGGTGATGTGCGGACGCAGTTCCGGCTGGATTTGCGCGTCCGCCAGCCACCCGATTTCGCCGCCTTTGGCTGCGGTGGCACCGTCTGCGCTCTCCCGGCGCGCAATGGTCGAGAAGTCCTCTTTGTAGGAGGCGAGGTGAGCCTTTACCGCGGCGAGTTTCGCTTCCGCCTGCTTTACCGCCGTTTTGTCAGCACCTTTGGGGCAGGCGATGTAGATCTGTGCCAGACGATACTGCCGGGGCGTGGCAAACGACGCCTTTCCCGCCTCGTAGGCGGCTTTGAGTTCATCCTCGTTCGGATAGTCCGCAGGCGGCGCCGCCAACGATTGCAGCCAGCTCTCTGCGAGGGCCGTATCCCGCGCCCGTTCCATCTTCGCCTGCACTTCCGGGCGCTCATGCCATTGGTTCTCCTGCGCTTCGTTCAGGAGCAATCGCTGGGCGAGCATGAGCTGCACGACCTGCTTGAGCAGCGCCGGATCATTGGTGAGTGCGGCCTGTTCAACAGCATCCAGTTTGCCAATGGAGGCGATGATCTCCTCCTGCTTCACTACAGTCTCCGCGCGGACGGGCGGGAAGCAGACGAAAAGTAGAGCGAGTGTGGCTGTAAGCCCACTCGCTTGAGTCCCGCGCAGGCCGCCAAAGCGAGTGGGCTGTCGCCACACTCGCTCTACTTTCCGTACTGTGTTCATGGCTTCGCCGTCTGGTCGAGGAGCTTGTGGTTGTAGTCCTGAACGATGTTCTGGAGCTTCACTTTGGTGTTGCCGGTGAAGGGCTCGCGGGCGGCGAGCGCTTCGCCGATGCCAAACTTTTCATAGCGAGCCAGGATCTCACTCCCCAGTTTGTAGAGTTCCACATTCCGTGCGCGCAGGTCCGCTACCTTGCGCTCAAGGTCCGCGGACTTAGCGGCTAGTTTAGCACGCTCGGCCTCCTTCTTTTTCGCGATATTATCTAGGGTGAGATTCGCGGCCTGCCATTTGTCGAGCGTGGTCTTGTAGTTCGCCAGATCCAGTTCGAGGCTCGTGATCTTGGCAACCTTCTCCTTAAGCGTCTTGTCAGAGTTCTCTTTGAAGTCCTCCATTTCCTTGTCCTTCGTCACCAGGGATGCAGCCTGTTTCTTCACCGTATCGTCGAGCGTTTTTTTCGTCGCCTCGAGCGCTGCCTGCGCCGTTTGCAGAGTGGCTTTTTCCTGCTGGACAGTGCGAAGCTGCAGCGAAACGCTCTTCAACTGCTCCTTCAACTTTGCCTCCGAAGCATCGTCGGCACGGGCGCTGAATGCCAGCGCCAGCAGGGCGGCGGAAACTGAGATAATGAGAGTGCGGTTCATGGCTAGAATTTGATTTTGAGGTCGAACTGGAGGTAATCGCTCTTGAGCGGCGGGCCGGCGATGTTGTCAGAAGTGAGCCAGGAAACGCCAACCGCAGCGTTCTTTGACAGCGCATACTGGCCGCCGAGCACCCAGCCCTTCACGTTAGTGCCGCCGCCGCCGAATTCGGAATCCGCGAAGGCATCAATGACCGCGTCCGATCCCACCCAGCGGTAGTTGAACCCCGCCTGCCAGTCACCCCGCTTGTCGAGGGCCGGCTGGCCGACCTTCACGCCGGCGATCCATGCATGGTCGCTGCCTTCATACGCCCCCGGAGCGCCGCCGGTACCGGCCGCCCCGCGGTTGTTCACACCGAATTCGTTAAGGGTGTCTTCGTCGAAAGCAGTGTTCTTGATATACTCGCCAAAAGCAGTGATGCGAATCGGCTCAAACTTGTCCCAGTCGAGCTTGCCGGTGACGGCAAGGGGCCGGTGCTCGGTCGCGAGACCGTAGTACTGCCACTGATTGGTGGTTCCAAAACCGTTCGACGCATCCGGGATGATTTGGCGCAACTGGCGGTAGGTATTGCCCTTTTGCGCGAACGATGGCCTCGTGTTGTCGGTGTCGCCGGCATCCGAGGAGCTGATTGGAGTATAGGGTGTGGAAAGTTTGCCCGCGACCCCGTCGAAGGCGTAATAACCTGCCGACAGCTTTCCGGTCAGGTCTTTCGCCAGTTTAAAGTCCGCACCGATTTGAGCTGCGAAGAGATACTTGTCCGTGCTTTTAAATTTTTCCGGCTGGTTGCTGGAGAAATTGAGATCTGTGTTGAAAACGGGGAATGCCCCCGCGGTAACGAACGGCTTCACCCGGTCATTGATGTAGGGCTTAAATTTCCCGCCGATTCCATCGAAGCCGACATCCTCGTCAAAGAGGATCTCCGTCGCGAAGAATGGGTTGTCGAACCGTCCGCCATAGAAGGTGAACGATGACTTGTTATCCCACTCGTGATCCCAGCGCATAAAAGCGCGGTCGAGCCAGATGGCATATTTGCTGAAATTGCCGCCGGCACCCTGGTTGGCCAGACCCATACTTTGATTTGTCGTAACCGGCGAAGTGTTTTCCCCCGTGGCGATGCGGAACCCGGCCTTCCAGTCATCCGCCAGTTCATAGTCAGCCCCGAGGCGGAAACGCAGGCGGCTCCGCTCGCGGTCCTGGTCCACGTTATACTGCGGCGAAAAGAAGATCCCTGAAGTATCGAACGGCGCGCCGGTATTGATGGCGTTGAAATTGGGGAATCCGCCCGGGGAGTTGCCGTCTTCGTCCATATTGATGAACTCATAACGAATGCGGACGTCACCGAAGAGTCCTTCATCATCCTCTGCTTCGAGCCCCGGAACACTCCGGGCACCCTTGCCCGTCCCGGCAGGATCGGATCCGTAAAGGTCTGCGATCACCTGCTGCTTGATCTCCTCCCGCATTTGATTGCGCACTGCCTCCGGCACGTAATTCACCCGCATCGCATCGTCCTCCTCCGCCGCGTCCTTCTTCTTCGCCGCTTTTGCCTGAGCCCGGGCGATCGCGGCTTCATCTTCCGCCTGTTGAATCATCTCCACCGCGTCCTTCTGGGAAATAACTTTTTTCTCCACCAGCTTGCGAATCAAATTGATCGTAACGCTTTCAGAGAAACCAGGTGGCGGACTGTTGTCCTCGGGCGGCCCGCCCAGGAGAGACGGCGAGACCGGGGGAGGCTCGGGCAACGGTTCATTGAAGGATTCCTCCGGCGGAGGCGCGGGGGCTTCCTCCGGCGCGGCCCCGGGGGCCGCCACGGCAGTCGCCGGTTTCACCGCCGCTTCCTTCAGC
>JANNVM010000059.1:0-10540 GCA_031414455.1 Verrucomicrobiota bacterium | reverse complement strand
TGAACTTCACCTGGAGCAGTTTGCGTTTGGTGGGATCCATCGTGGTCTCGAAAAGCTGCTTGGCGTTCATTTCACCGAGGCCTTTGAAGCGATAGATCTCCAGTCCGCGGCGGCCGATCTCAAGGACACGGTCCAGGATTTCCGGGACCGAGAAGAGTGGATTCTGACGGCCGTCGTTCTCAATGATCTCAAACAGCGGTTTGTCCTGAGCGGAGAAGTGATCCAGCGCGAGCCCCTTCTCGCCCAATTGCACAAGGAGCTTGCCAATGGCCCGGGCTTCATGCACGTCGTAGAGGCGGGCGCGGCGGGAGGGTTTGCCGGGATCGGACTTGCCGGCTTCGTCGGTGGTGGCTCCGCCGAAGAGTTTGAGATCGGGATTCGATTCACTGAACGCGCGCAGCGCGTCTTCGTCGAGGCAGTAAGCCATCTGCTCCTCATTGCCGGCGCGGACTTTGACCATGTATTCCGGCAGTTTGTGCGAGGCGGCGTCGCGGGCGGCGAGGTAGTGCTCGAAGTTCGCACCGTTGCGCTGGATAACATCCACGAAACGGGCCAGCCTCGCCAGCAGTGCGAGAATTTCCCGCAGCCTCACGCTCTCCATGGTGCTGCCGTCGGCGAGGTTTTTGAGTTTCACTTCCTCAGCGGCGAGGTCAATAAGCATGCGGTTCAGTTCGCTGTCGTCCTGGATGTATTCCTCCCGCTTCTTGCGCGTAATGCGATAGAGCGGCGGCTGCGCAACATAGACGAATCCGCGCTTCACCAGTTCCGGCATTTGGCGGCAGAAGAACGTGAGCAGCAGCGTGCGGATGTGCGAGCCGTCCACATCGGCGTCCGTCATGATGACGATCTTGTGATAGCGCGCCTTGTCTATGTTGAACGTCCCTTCACCGTCGCCGCCGCCGATGCCGGCCCCGATGGCGGTGATCATGCTTTGGATTTCCTTGTTCTCCAAAACCTTGTCCAGCCGCGCCTTCTCCACGTTGATGAGTTTACCCCGCAGCGGGAGGATCGCCTGGAATTCCCGCCGCCGGCCCTGCTTGGCAGAGCCGCCCGCGGAGTCACCCTCGACGATGAACAGTTCGCTCAGCGCCGGATCCTTTTCGGAACAGTCCGCCAGTTTACCGGGAAGCCCGCCGCCGGTCAGGGCGCTCTTCCGCACCGTCTCCCGGGCCTTGCGCGCGGCCTCCCGGGCCCGGGCCGCCATCGTGATTTTTTCCACGATGCGCTTCGATTGCGAGGGATTCTCCTCAAAGAATTTCGTGATGCCCTCATAGACCACGCTGTTCACGACGCTCTCCGCTTCGTGGTTCACCAGTTTCTCCTTGGTTTGGCTGGAGAAGCGCGGATTCGGCAGCTTTACGCTCAGCACCCCGATGATGCCTTCACGGCAATCATCACCGGTGATGGGAGGATCTTTTTCCTTCTGAAGATTGTTGGCCTTCGCGTAGGTATTCACCGCGCGGGTCAGGGCGCTGCGGAATCCCGATGCGTGAGTGCCGCCGTCGGTGTTCTGAATGCTGTTCGCATAACAAAGAAGCTGCTCATTGTAGCTGTCCGTGTACTGGAGCACGAGGTCCACGTAAACCTCCTCCAGATCCTTGCCGGGCTCCTGATCCAGGCTGCGTTTGCCGCGGATCACGATCGGAGTCGGCGGCGTCAGTTCCTTGTTCTCGCCCATCTGGGCGACGAACTCCACGATGCCGTTCGGATAGCAGAAGACGGTCGTCTTCTCCTTCTCTCCGCGCTCGTCCACGATGGTCATCGTCAGCCCGGGGTTGAGGAAGGCGAGGTCGCGCAGCCGCGTGCAGAGTTTTTCGTAGCTGAACTCCGTCACCACTTTGAAAATCTCCGTGTCCGGCAGCCAGGTAATCATGGTGCCGGTTCTGTTCGGATCACCGAGTTTGCCCACGACGGAGAGCGGCTTCGTCGTCTTGCCGCGCTCAAATCCGATGCTGTAAATCTGCCCGTTGCGATACACCTCCGCCTTGAACCACTCGCTCAGGGCATTGACGCACTTCGCGCCGACCCCGTGGGTGCCGCCGGAGTATTTATAGCCGCCCTGACCGAACTTGCCGCCGGCGTGAAGATTCGTCAGCACCAGTTCCACCGCCGGCATCCCCCACTTCGGATGCATGTCCACGGGAATGCCGCGTCCGTCGTCGAGCACGCTGCACGAGCCGTCCACATGCAGCGTGAGGAAGACCGTCTTACAGTGACCGGCGAGGTGTTCGTCAATACAGTTGTCGAGCACTTCGTTGACGCAGTGATGCAGTCCGCGGCCGTTGGGTTCATTGGGGTCGCCGATGTACATGCCAGGCCGCGTGCGCACGGCTTCCAGTCCTTCGAGTTTGTCAATTTTTGAAGCGTCGTAATCGCCCGTGGGAAGTTGCGGGACGAGGTTTTCGTCGTCGGAAGGCGGCGTGTTGTTCTGATCTGACATGGAGATGGGTCGCGGAGCAGTTGAGGGAACAGGAGGGGAATCTTTGCCTTAGGACGGCGGCGGGACGAATGCAACCCATTCAGCCTTTTGTTCCTGCCGCCGGCAGGTGCCGCGCGGGAGCCATTCCTGACTGGTAACTATTCAGGTCTCCCGCGGCAGTATGGTGTCCATCCCTTTAGGGTGCGCGGTGCGGAGCATTCCAGGGGCCCTGCGCGTGCCTGCCCTGACCGCCGGAAGCTCCGCGCCCCAGCACCCTAAAGGGATGGACACCGAACGGATGGACCTGAATAGTTACCCTGACTGTTGCCCGCAGCCCCGGGCTGCGTTATCCGCGCCGGATGCTTCCCACTTTGCCCCTTCTCTACTGCTGCCTCACATGGGCATTGCTGGGAGCCGCGGCGTCGGTGTGGCCGCGGCTTCAGTCTTCCTGGCAATGGGCGGGTCTCGCATGGGCCATCGTTGCCGCCGGCGACGTCTTTTGGTTATTCCTGCAAAAGCGCGTGCAAATCGAACGCCGGCTGGACCCGCGCATGGCGCTCGGAGTGGAGCAGGAAATGGCCATCACCGTGCGGAATCCTGACGTCCAGGCCGTGCGGGTGCGAATCATTGACGGTCTGCCGTCCTCCCTGCGCAGCAACGACTGGCCATGGAGCGGAAAGGTCCCGGGCAAGGGCTTCATCACGGTCGCCGCCCGCATCCGCGCCGTCGTGCGGGGACCGGCCGATCTCACGCCGGCGTATGTGGAGCACCATTCACCCCTCGGACTCTGGCTTCGGCGTTACCGTTCGGGCAAAGCGGAAAGCACCCGGGTCTATCCCAACTACGAGCCGGTCGTGCGTTTCGCCCTGCTCGCGATGCAGCACCGCGAAGCGCAGATGGGCATCCAGCGGCGCAACAAGGCCGGTCTCAGCCGGGAATTCCGGCAGCTCCGCGACTATCAGGACGGCGACACCCTCAACCGTATCGACTGGAAGGCGACGTCGCGCCGTCTTGTCCTCACCAGCCGGGAATACGAAGAGCAGCGCAACCAGACGATCATCCTCATGGCCGACTGCGGCCGCCGGCTCCGCGCCATGGACGGCGAACTGTCTCAATTCGATCACTGCCTGAATGCCATGCTGCTGCTGAGCTTCATCGCGTTGCGTCAGGGTGACCGCGTTGGCATCATGGGCTTTGGTGGAAGCGACCGCTGGCTGCCGCCGCAAACCGGCGTCTCCTCCATGCCGGTCATCCTGAATCATCTCTACGATTACCACACCGGCACGGCACCGGGGGATTTCAGCGAGGCCGCCGAACTCCTCCTGCGCCGGCAGCAGCGCCGTTCCCTGGTCGTGTTTTGCACCAACGTCCGCAGCGAAGACCAGACTCACCTGCTGCGCCCGCTCCAACTCATCCGGCGCAAACACCTCGTCGTACTCGCCAGTCTGAAGGAGCGCGAAGTGCTCTCCCGCATCAACGCACCCGTCCACAGCCTCGACTCCGCCCGCAGCTTTGGCGCTGCCATGCAATATGTCGAAGAACGCAACCTCCTCATGCACAGTCTCCGCCGCGCCGGCATCCTGACCATCGATGCGCCGGCGGAAATCCTGCCCGTCGCGCTGGGAAATCTCTATCTCGACATTAAAAAAGAGGCGGTCCTGTAAGCCGATTCGCTCAATTTTCCTGCCGGTGCGGTAGCGGAGACAGCCATCCCGCATCCCTCCAGCCGGATTTCCGACCCTCATATCCGTAAGGAAACCTTGCCTGTCCGTCCCGGAATTCCCGTTTAATGCCCAGGGAATTCTCCTGGAGTATTGCATCCTTGCCCTGATGGCGCTAAATTCACCGGAAAATTCCCGCCCTCGCCGTATGCCCGCCGTTCCTGCCGCCAAAAAAAAGGTCTTCCTCGTGGACGATCATCCCATCATGCGGCAGGGGCTCGCCCAGCTCATCAACCACGAGCCGGATTTCATCGTTGTCGGGGAAGCCCATGACGCCACCGCCGGATTGACGGGTATTCTCGAACTCAAACCCGACCTTGTTATAATAGACATCTCGCTGCCGGGAAAGAACGGGCTCGAACTAATTAAGGACATCCGGGCCCACCAAAAGTCCGTCGCCCTGCTCGTCCACTCCATGCACGACGAGAGTCTCTATGTGGAACGTGTCCTGCGCGCCGGAGCCCAGGGCTATATCATGAAGCAGGAAGGTGCCCGCAGGGTCATTGAAGCCGTCCGCAAAGTCCTCTCTGGTGAAATCTACGTCAGTCAGGCGATGAGCGGCAAGATTCTGGAGATCTTCTCCGGCCGCCGTCCCACCACTCAGGATCCGGTGGAGGCCCTCAGCGACCGGCAGTTCGAAATCTTCCAAATGATCGGCCAGGGCAAGGGCACCCGCGCCATCGCTGACGAACTCAAGGTCAGCGTAAAAACCGTGGACGCCCACCGTGCCAACATCAAAGAGAAACTCCGCCTGAAGAGCGGCAACGAACTCGTCCGCTATGCCGTGCGCTGGGTGGAGAATCAGAAGCTGAGTTAGACCCGGCAGCGAAGGCGCAGCATCAGGAGCAGCGGCTGGCGCGCTGCCGGGAAGCTCCCAACATCAAGCACCAGGAACCAAAGAAGCACCAAGTTCGAATGGGCCGCAAACTTATCCTCTCATCTCTCCTGTTTTCCTTACTCACACACTGCGGTGCTGAGGAGTCGAAGGAATGGGACGGCCTCACCTTTCACGCCGCGGCAAAACCCCTGACCGCCGGCGCGGTGACGGAGGACTGGCCGCGGTTTCTCGGATCAGCCGACGCGCCAGTGTCGAAGGAGACCGGCATCCTGCAGGAGTTCACAGAGGCTGGTCCGGCGAAAGTGTGGGAGTGCAAAAAGGGTGAAGGCTATGCGAGCCCGGCGATCGTGGACGGCCGGTTGCTGCTGTTTCACCGGGTGAGCGGAAAAGAACGGCTCGACTGCCTCGACGCGCTGACGGGAAAGCGATTCTGGTCACACGACTACGACGTCGATTACCGCGATGACTTTGGCTATAGTGCCGGTCCGCGCTCGGGCCCGGTGGTAAACGCCGGGAAGGTGGTAACATTTGGTGTCACGAGCTGGCTCAAGTGCTTTGATCTCAAAACCGGCAAACTGGAATGGGAGCACGACTGCGAAAACGAGTTTAGCATAACGAAGTATTTTTTCGGGTCCGGAGCGAGTCCGTTGATCCACGGCGACAAGGTCATCGTGAACGTCGGCGGCTCGGATGACCGCTGCGTCTGCGCGTTTTCACTCAAGGACGGCACACTGCTCTGGACGACCAAACACGAATGGGGCCAAAGCTATTCGTCGCCCGTAACGGCAAAGGTGAATGGCAAAGACCGCGTGCTCGTTTTCGCCGGAGGCAAGAGTGAACCCAGCACCGGCGGGCTCCTGAGTCTTGATCCCGTCACCGGCACGGCAGAGGACACCTTCTTCTGGCGGGCCCGGCGCTATCCCAGCGTCAATGCGCAGACACCCCTGCTCTGCGGTGAAGGCCGTGTGTTCTTGTCGCAGGCTTACGTGGACCGCGACAGCCCGTGCAATGGCGGCGTCATGCTCAAAGCTGACGACAAAGGAAAGTTTTCTCCGGAGTGGAAAGCACCGGATCTGGGCTGCCACTGGATGACCCCCGTCTGGCACGACGGCCACCTCTACGCCTTCAGCGGCGAGAAGGACAAACAGTGCGATCTGGTTTGTTTCGACGGTGCCGCGGGCACTGAGAAGTGGCGGGAGCATTTCGCATGGCCGCTCAAAGCCGGCGCTCAAAATATCCCCATGGGCCTCTATCGGGGCAGCCTGCTTCAGGTGGGCGGCCGATTCCTCTGCCTCGGAGAGTGGGGCACACTTTGTTGGCTCGACCTTTCGCCCGCCGGCGCGAAAATCCTCAGCAAACACCAGCCATTCGTCGCGCAGCAGTCATGGACCCTGCCGGCGCTCAGCCACGGACTTCTCTACGTCAGTCAAAATGAGGACGACCGATTGAACGGAACGCCGTCCCGTCTCATCTGTTACGATTTGCGCGAACCTTCGCCTTCAAAGTAATTCCATGAAACGTCCCGCCCTTCTCCGCGCCGCGCTCTCCTGCGCCGCGGTGCCGGCTTGCCTGTTTCTCACCGCCTGCGAGCCCTCGAATGATACCGGCAACAACGGTCCGCCGCGCTACCAGGCTCCCCTGCCCTCCCCGCGACGCGCTGTAAACGCCGATCCCGAGAACGCCCTCTGGCTCGCCGCATGGCGGGATCTTCGCGCGCAACTGGCGCCGCTGGAGGAAAAATTCGCCGCGGCGCAGAGGATGCACCTCGACTATCACTTCGATGCCTTCCTCGCGCTCGACCCGGAGACGATCGGCACGGAGCAGCTCTGCAGCCTCTTCCATTTTCTCCAGCGCGGCTACTTCACCGTGGAGCGCCAGGTGCTTGTCCAGCTTCTCGAGCGCCGCCTCGAACGGGCCACGACACCGATGACCCTTCCCACCGATGACCGGTCCACTCTCAAGGACCGCCTCGCCGCCGCCCTCCACCGCGACGAACTCCGCATGGTGGACCTCGAAACCGCTCTTCAGTATTATCAACAGCCCGGTGACGACACTTTCCAAATTCCCGCCAGTCTCACGGAGGAGGAGGAATCCGAACTCCGCACCACCGTCACCGACATGCTGACGGAGACGCAGGACGAGATCACAGCGCTCGACGCGAAGATCGAAGCGCTGAAATTGCAGGTTTTTGGAAACGGGCAAGTCCCCGCGACGAATGACGAATGACGAAAAGTTATCGCATTCCGAACCGTCATTCTTCATACTTCATTCTTCATTTCCCCTCATGCACCGCCGCCGCTTTCTCTCCGCCGCCTCCGCCACTGCCGTCTTCTCCGCCGTGCCCGTCATCCGGGCACAAGAGGGGACGAAAAAATACCGCACGGCACTCATTGGCTCCGGCTGGTGGGGCATGAACATCCTGCGCGAGGCCATGGCCTCCGGCCAGGTGACCTGCGTCGCTCTCGCCGACGTGGATCCTGCCAAACTCGACGGCGCGGCGGACGACGTGAAGGAACTCAGCGGCGCGGAACCGAAGAAGTATCGCGACTACCGCGAACTTCTGGAGAAGGAAAAGCCTGACATCGCCATCATCGCCACGCCGGACCACTGGCACGCCCTGCAAACGATCGCTGCACTCAAAGCCGGTGCCCATGTCTTTGTGGAAAAACCCACGGCGCACACGGTGAACGAAAGCCGGGCGATGGTGAGAACAGCGAAGGACACGGGCAAGATCGTGCAGGTCGGCCTCCACCGCCGCATCGGGCCGCATCACGTCAACGCGTTGAACTTTCTCCGCAGCGGCAAGGTCGGCAAAGTCGGCATGGTGCGCTGCTTCGTCCACTATCCCGGAGGCGCGGAGCGCCCGAAACCCAACGGCCCCGTGCCCGACAGCATGGACTGGGAAATGTATTGCGGCCCCGCGCCGCTGCGTCCGTTCAATTCCAAAATCCATCCGGGCGGCTGGAGGCAGTTCCTCGATTTCGCCAATGGTCAGATTGGCGACTGGGGCGTTCACTGGCTGGATCAGTTCATGCTCTGGACGGAGGAAAAAGGCCCGCGCCGTGTCTTCAGCAGCGGCGGGCGCGCCTTGTCAGGGGCCGCGGTGCTCAATGACAAGGAACAAAGCACTGACGCCCCGGAGGAGCAGATCGCCGTCTTCGATTTCGAAGGGTTCACCGCTACGTGGGAGCACCGCAAATTCGGAGCCAACAACGCCGAGAAGCACAGCATCGGAACCTATTTCTACGGCACCGAAGGCACACTCCACATCGGCTGGCGCGACGGCTGGACATTTTATCCATCGAACGAAAAATCCCAGGTCACTCACGAGAATCACCAGCTCCAGGAGCCCGACGGCCACAACCTCACACTACTCTGGAAGGACTTCCTCAAAGCTATCGAAACCAGGAGCAATCCTGTCGCCAGCATCGAATCCGCCCACCGCAGCAGCATCCTGCCGATGCTGGCGAATCTCTCACTCAAACTCGGCCGCAGCCTCGCATGGGATGCGGAGAAGGAACAGATCACCGGCGATCCCGACGCCGCCAAAGGACTGAGCCGTCCGTACCGCGGCCCTTGGGAGTACCCCGCCTGACGCCACCCGTGCTCAACACCGATCTTGCGCACCCTGTTCCATGATTGTAATCTCCGAGCCATGCTAGCGACTCTGCCAGCCTACAAACATCTCACCTTCAATGCCGACGGAGAGCCGGTCTTCGCGCGCGCGCGATTCAAGGCGATGCACCTCGTCCGCGAGCATGTCGCCTACGGCTGGGGTGCGGAGGAACTGACGCTCAACCACCCGCAACTCACGCTTGGCGAAGTCTATGCTGTTCTTTCGTGGTATGCCGATCACGCATCGGAGGCGGATGCAATTCTCGACGCAGAACTCGCGCGTGCCAGCACCGCTCACACGAAGCCCGAAAACCGGCGGCTGTCCCGCCTGCTCAAAAGCCCTGGCGCATAGCGGATGGCAACGGCGTTCTATTTCGACCAGCACGTTCCCGCCACCGTCGCGCGCGGACTGCGCCTGCGCGGGGTGGACCTCATCACGGCATTTGAAGACGGCAACGCCGCACTCGATGATGAATCGTTACAGGAGCGATCAACTTCGCTCAGGCGCACATTGGTCACGCAGGACGAAGACTTCCTCGCCATCGCCAGCGCGTGGCTGGCGGAAGTCCGCGAATTCGCAGGTATCGTCTATGCCCACCAACTGCGCATCGGCATTGGGCGCTTCATCTCCGACCTCGAACTGATCGCCAAAACGTGCGAACCGCCGCAAATGCAAAATCACGTCGAGCACCTGCCACTTTAAGCGCCGGGTAGCGCCTGCCCCACGAAGAATAACCTCACAGCCTGGCAAACAGCCATGCGGGGGCCGACCTAAGTTAGTAGAAGTTACCCGGGAACTTGCGTCCCCGGTGGCTGCCATGAATTTACGGACGCCCCGCCGTCCTTCGAGCGCAGTGTGCCGCTGGCGGCCAGCGCCTGATCGCGGATCATCCATGAAGGAAGACGGAAGCGGGGGCCACGTGCCAGCAGCTTGTTAAAAGGATCACGCTCCAACTGCGCGAGTGTAACACCTGAACTCTGCTTCCATGTGCGGCTGGTGAGGATCAGTCGTAGAATCCGCTTCACGTCCCAGCCCGAATCGCGAAATTCCACCGCCAGCCAGTCAAGCAATTCTGCCTGCACTGGGTACTCCGACTGTACTCCAAAATTCTCCGCCGACTTCACGAAGCCCGTGCCGAAAAACATCTGCCAGAAGCGGTTCACCGTCACCCGCGCCGTCAGCGGATTCTCCCGCGAAACAATCCACCGTGCGAGGCTGAGGCGGTTGCGGGCGGCATCCGGCGGCAGCGTCGCGAGGAAGGCGGGCAGCGCAGCGGGAACCTCGTCCCCTGGTCTATTGTAGAGTCCGTGGTCGAGGACAAAAGTCTGCCTCGGCTTGTCGCGGTCTTCCATGATCATCACCTTCGGTCCGGAGTCAGCGATTTGCTTTTGCTGTTGCTCAAGGTCACCAATTTCCTTGTGCAACGCCGCCAGTGCCGGGTCGGCAGCTTCCCATGCGGCGGACACCGTTTTCTGCTGCATGGCATTACGCTGCTCTGGAGAAATGCGGAAGATGGTCAGTAACCCGGCGTCCGACTTTGGCTTTCCGGGTACATCGGGTGTCTCCGCATCCGCCAGCACCTTCTTCTCCCACTCCGGCCGCCGGCCTGGACTACGACAAGATCGCGCGTTTGCAGCTCAGGCACCTGCTGCTCGTGCCCGAGGGACAGCGCCACGGCGACGCGCCCCTCGACCGCACCAAGCGGCTGCAGTATCTGAGCGGTGCCCTGGACGCGCTCGAGGCTGTGAGCAAGCGCGGCGACGCGCAGGCCGCGGCTGCCGGGACCGTGGTGGCGGCGCTCCTGGAGGACGAGGCGCGTGTCGCCTCCGAGCCGGCGAAGGCCCTGCGCGGCGCGGAGGCCGGCGCACTCCTGCGCGACGCCGCGAGCCACGCCGTTCCCGGCACCGCGGCGGCCCCGCTGCTCCAGCTCGCCGCGGTGGCCCGCG
>JANNVM010000058.1:0-4886 GCA_031414455.1 Verrucomicrobiota bacterium | reverse complement strand
GCCCGACTCCCCGCCGCACCGCTCCCACACGCGGAATTGACTGCGCAGCACCTTCATCCGCTCCGGCCCCACCGCCCGGTCCATCATTCCGAGCATCTGCTCTAGAGGCACATCAAATCCCGGCGGTCGCTCCGGCACGCGGATGAGCAGGTGAAAATGGTTCCCCATCAGGCAGAACGTCAGGATCTCCACCTGATGGAACGCCGCGAAGGCCCCCATCATCGAGCGGAAGACCGCGCGTTCCTCATCGCCGAAGACTTTCCGCCGGTCCACGAACCGGGAAACGACATGATATACGCCGGTCTGCGCGCCGGTGCCGGGATTGGTGAATACGCGGGTCTTGGCCATAAGATTTAGGATGTTTGAGGTGGGAGATGGGATGGCGGCAAGTAGCCGGGAACCGGCAGAACGTCAACGACTTCTTCAATTACTGGTGTGGCCTGTTATTTTGTGTTATTTTTGGGCCTGTTATTTTTGTCTCTGGCGGGGGAGGCGGCGGCAATCAGTTGAGGGGCTCTTGGAGTGCGCCACCGGTGCCGGCCACAAAGCACGACGGCCCCTCTGTTGACGAAATGCCGCGCAGCGGGAAGTCAGGGCAGCCTCATGAACGAAAACGAAGCCCTCATCGCCCTCAACATGCTGCCGAAAATCGGCCCGGTGCGGGCGCGGCGGCTGATGGAAATCTGCGGCGGCGCAGCGGGGGTTTTGCATGCCAGCGAGACGACGCTGCAATCGGTGAATGGCATCGGGCGCGAAACGGCGGGCATCATTCGGCAATGGGAGGAGCACACGGACCTGTCCGGTGAACTGCGGCGCATGGAGGAAATGGGCCTGACGCTTTTCACGGACCAGCACGAGGCATGGCCGGAGAATTTCCGCCAGATGCACGATGCGCCGCTGCTGCTCTATGTGTGGGGAAAGATCGAGACGCGCGACAAGTCGGCGATTGGCGTAGTCGGCTCGCGCAAGGCGACAGCGTATGGCCTGACCTGCGCAAAGAAGTTCGCGTTTCAGCTCGCGCACGCCGGAGTGACGGTGCTCAGCGGACTGGCGCGAGGCATTGATACGGCGGCGCACGAAGGTGCAGTGGCGGCGAAGGGGCGCACCATCGCGGTGATCGGTTCAGGACTCGCGAGGCTCTATCCGCCGGAGAATCAAGCGCTGGCCGAACGCATCGCGGGCGGTCACGGCGCGGTGGTTAGCGAATTCCCCATCCTCACCGAGCCTGACAAACAGACTTTTCCGCAGCGGAACCGGCTCGTGAGCGGCTGGAGTCAGGGCATTCTGGTCGTCGAAGCCCCCGCATGGAGCGGCGCGCTGATCACGGCGAACAACGCTGCCGACCAGGGCCGCACGGTCTATGCGATTCCGGGTCCGATTGATCGCCCCACTTCCGCCGGCTGCAACAAGCTCATCCAAAACGGTGCCCGCCTCGTGATTGATGCCGCGGACATTCTCGACGACCTGAACGCGCTGCTGCCCGACGCCCGCACCCCGGCCGATGCGCCGGTGAATCAGTCGCCCGCCAACCTGAGTGAAACCGAGCAATCGCTGTGGGACGCTCTCGCCGGCGGTGAAATGCAACTCGATTCCATCATTGCCCGCACCGGGCTGCCGGCAGCCACGGCGTCGTCGCAACTGATGCGCATGGAGTTGAAGCGGCTGGTGAAGCAATTGCCGGGCAGGAATTACGTGCGCGTTTCCTAAAGCGGCCGCTGCGCGAAAGGTTGGGTTCATTCGTCATCTTACCGGGAGTGGCGGGTTGCCGCCGCTATTTTTGCCTCTCCGCCGCAGGCGCACTTCCTTGCCTTATGGGGAAAGTGGCCTTCGGCATGGAGATCAATGGCGGCGGCAACCCGCCAGTCCCAGTAATCGCCCCCAGTGATCACCCCGGCCCGCCCGGGTTCCGGTTCCTGTTTCCACATTCTGCATTTTTCATTCTTCATTTCCTCCGGGCAACGGCTTCTTGACAACCCTGCGCCGCCCGGCCACGGTCCCGCGTCTCCGGAAAGGGACCACCCCGGGGCTGGCGGAACCCATGAGCCGCAGCCGGTGTGGACTTTCCATTGCGGATACTCAGCCCCGCGCTGACGTAGCCCCATGGATTGACGGCCAGCCCAGGCCCCGGCGACGCCAATCCCCACTTTTTTCCCTATGGTAGATCAAGAAGAGCAGCCCCTGAGCCCCGCCCCGCCGCCACCCGCGCCGGAGGACGCCCCGGCTCCCGCGCCCCGGAACGCCCCGTTGCCGAATGCTGAAGCCCCGCCCGTTCCGGAAACCGTCTGCCTCAACAAGTATCAGCAGCAGACGGTGAAGGAGCTTTACGACCTGGGCACCGCTCTCGGCCTGCGGGTCGGCGGCGTTCGCAGCAAACATCAGCTCGTTTTTGAAATCCTCTGCCACTACAGCCGTCAGGGAAGTGTCATCGAAGCCACTGGCATTCTGGAAATTACCCGCGAAGGCATGGGCATCCTGCGCAATCCGCGCTACAGCTTCGCACCGTTCCCGGACGATGTCTTCCTGTCGCCCTCGATCGTGCGGCGCTTCAACCTTCGCCCCGGGCTTTGCCTGAAAGTCTCCGCCCGGGCTCCGCGGGACGCGCGGGAGAAATTCATTTGCGTGGAGAATGTGCTCGAAATCGAAGGCCAGCAGGCGGTGGAAGGTGTGGAGCCGCCCACGTTCTTTGACAAAATGACCGCGCTTTTTCCCAACGAGCGCATCATCCTGGAGAACCGGAAATCGAAATCCGTCGGCCCGCGCGTCGTGGACATTGTGGCACCGCTTGGCAAAGGCCAGCGCGGCCTCATCTGCGCCCCGCCCCGCGGCGGCAAGACCGTCCTGCTCAAGGACATCGCGGCCTCCATCAAAGAGAATCATCCGGAGATCGAACTCATTGTGCTGCTCATCAACGAGCGGCCGGAAGAGGTCACGGACTTTGTGGAAAGCGTCGGCTGTCAGGTATTCTCCAGCACCTTTGACGAACCCTCCAGCCGGCACATTCAGGTGGCGGAACTCGTGCTTGAACGCGCCAAGCGTCTCACCGAGTACAAGCGCGATGTCGTCATTCTGCTGGACAGCCTCACCCGCCTCGCCCGTGGCTATAACAGCCAGCACGGAGGCAAGGGCGCGAGCGGTTCCGGCGGCGTGGACCACGAGGCCCTCCAAAAGGTGCGCAAGTTCTTCGGCTCCGCCCGCAAATGTGAAGAAGGCGGCAGCCTCACCATTCTCGCCACCGCCCTCATTGAGACCGACAGCAAGATGGACGATGTCATCTTCGAGGAATTCAAAGGCACCGGAAATCTGGAAATTCAGCTCGACCGCGAACTCGTTGAGCGCCGCATCTACCCCGCCATTCACATCCAGAAATCCGGCACCCGGAAGGACGACCTGCTCTATCACCCTGACGAATTCCGCCGCATCGGCGCCATCCGCAAACAAATGGCCGCACTCCCCGCCGGCGAAGCCATGGAAATCCTCATCAAGAGCATCAAAGCCACCAGCTCCAACGCCGAAATGCTGCTCACCGGTCTGAGAATGTAACCTTTCATCCTTCGGCCTTCAGCTTTCATAATTTCTCCCCCCGTGCCCGACTCCATTAAGGACCACTACCTCGCCACTCCTGACGCTCTCGCCGCATGGCTCAATCGCCTGCCGCAGGATGACGGCGTTCGTGTGGCCATTGATACCGAGGCCGACTCGCTGCATTCCTATCGCGAGAAACTCTGTCTCATCCAGATGGGCGTCGGGGAAAAGAAGGCCCTCATTGATCCGCTCGGCATTCCCGACCTCACCCCGCTGCTGGAGTATCTCGGTCGTGCCAAAGAAATCTGGGTCCACGGCGCGGACCTCGACATGACGCTCATGAAGCGCACGTTCGGCGTGATTCCCGACCGGCTTTACGACACCCAGACCGCCGCGCGTCTCACCGGTGAACGCCAGTTCGGGCTCGCGCATTTGGTGGAGGCGAAATTCGGCGTCGCCCTGTCAAAGCAGTCGCAGCGCGCCGACTGGGGCCGCCGTCCCCTGACGGAGAAGATGATCGAATACGCGCTCAACGACATCCATTACATCATTCCGCTGGCCGACGGTTTCATGTCGAAGATCCGCGAGCTCGACCGTGAGCCGTGGTTTCTCGAATGCTGCGCCGACGCCCGGATTTCCGTGCTCAACCGGCCCGCCCCCGATCCCGACGAGCAGTGGCGCATCACCGGCAGCGGCGCCCTCAAACCCTGCGGCCTGCACTACCTCCGCTGCTTTTGGGGCTGGCGCGACAAAGAGGCCGAGCGCATCAACCGCCCGACGTTCAAGATCATCAGCAACGCGGAACTCATTGCCATGGCCGAAGGGATGCAGGAAGGCAGGGACGCCGTTCTGCCTAACCGCTATCCACCGCCCTTCCACCGCCGCTTTTACAAAGCGTTCAAGGAAGCAAAAGAGATGCCCGAATCCGAGTGGCCCCGCCGCCCCGCGCGCCGCCGCCATGACCGCGATCCCGAAGCCGAAAAACGATTCGATGCTCTCAAGGAAAAGCGCGACCGCCTCGGGACCGGTCTGAACATTGACCCCGCTCTTCTTGCCAGCCGCGCCGTGCTCGAAGCCATCGCCCGTGACGCCGGCGCCGCCGGCGAACTGCTTCTCAACTGGCAGCGGGAAGTGCTGGGGATTTGAACTGGGCGAATAACCCGCGCTGAACTCCCGCAGGCGCTGCACGACATCGCGCACGGTTTCGTCCAGCGTGGAAGTGCCGGCGGTGACACCGGCATTCCGGCATCGCCTGAACCACGCAGGATCGAGGTCCGCGGCGGTCTCGATCTGGTGAACACTAACGCCGCGTGCCCGTGCGCTGTCGGAGAGCTGGCGGGTGTTGTTGCTGTGCCGTCCGCCGA
>JANNVM010000057.1:0-2740 GCA_031414455.1 Verrucomicrobiota bacterium | reverse complement strand
ACTTTATCCACGACGGCATCCATCCCGAGATCATCGGAGGCACCATAACTGATGCCGGGCTTCACGCCGCCGCCGGCCATCCAGATGGTGAAAGCATAGGGATGGTGGTCGCGGCCCCATTTGGGACGGTCATTGAGGTTGCCCTGGATGAATGGGGTGCGGCCAAACTCACCGCCCCAAATGACAAGCGTGTCGTCGAGCAGTCCGCGCTGTTTGAGGTCCATGACGAGCGCGGCGCTGGCGCGGTCAGTGTCTTTGCACTGAGTGTAGAGTTCCGTGGTGATGGAATTATGCTGATCCCACCCGGCATGCATAAGCTGGACGCAGCGCGAGCCCCGCTCAATCAACCGGCGCGCCATCAGACAGTTGTGGGCAAAAGTCCCCGCCTCCATGACATCCGGGCCATAACTCTCCAGCACGGAGGCCGGCTCGCTGCTGAAATCCGCGAGTTCCGGCACACTGCTCTGCATGCGGAAGGCCATCTCCTACTGCGCGATGCGGGTGGCAATTTCCGGGTCGCCGAAATCATGGAGCTTCCGGGCGTTGAGCTTCGCGAGATCGTCCAGCATGTCGCGTTTCATGGCCCGGTCCACGCCGGCGGGGTCGGACAAATAGAGCACGGGTTCGCTGCCGCTGCGGAATTTCACGCCTTGATAGCGCGACGGCAGGAATCCCGATCCCCAGTAGAAATCGTAGAAGATCTGGCCGCAACTCGTGCCTTTGCTGACAGAAGTCATCACCACGAAGGCCGGGAGATTCTCCGTCTCCGAGCCCAGCCCATAACTCAGCCATGCCCCGAGCGAGGGCCGCCCCGGAAGCTGCCCGCCGCTGAGCAGGAATGAGATCGCCGGGGCGTGATTCACGGCATCTGTGTGCATGGACTTGATGAAACAAAGCTCATCCGCGATGGCCGCCGTGTGCGGCATGAGGGAACTGACCCATGCGCCGGACGCACCGTGCTGTTTGAATGGTTCCACCGGCGCGAGCATGAGTTTGCCGCCCGCGGCCCCGGTCATGGTGCTGAATCTCTTGCCGCTGATGGCGGACTCGGGCACGGGCTGGCCGTGCATTTCCTTGAGCTTTGGTTTCCAGTCGAAGATGTCCACATGGGTGGGACCTCCATTCATGAAGAGGTAAATCACACGCTTGGCCTTCGGAGCGAAGCCGGGGAATCCATTCACACCCGGCGCGACCGCCGCCTGCAGGCCATCGCGGCCCAGCAGATGTGCCAGTGCGGCCGTGCCAATACCCGTGGCCGTGCGCCCGAAAAATTCCCGCCTCGTGAGGTGCTGTCTGGCCTGGTCAATTGGATGCATTGGTTACTCAAGGTTCAGGGTTTCATCCATGTTCAGAATGGTGAGGGCGGTCATCGCCCATGCGGCCAGTTCAGGGGTGCGGGCCTCCGGCGGGGGCGCGTCCTCGCCTTCGCTGAGGAATTTCGACGCGTTTTCCGCTGAAGAAGCAAACCGCTGCCGGTGACGTTCCATTCCCGCCAGCAACACCGCCGATTCCTCCGCGCAGGCGGGGCGGCCCAGCACCCGCTGGATCATCAGGTCCACCCGTGCGGCGGGATCCGGTTTATCTGCGGTCGCCAGTGCCAGGGCTCGCGCCGCTTCGACGTAGGTAACGTCATTCGTCGTGGCCAGTGCCTGCAGCGGCGTATTCGTGCGCAGTGGTTTTACGGCACAAACGAGCCGCGAGCCGGTGTCGAAAAACATGGTAGGCCCGACGATGCGCCGCCAGAAGGTGTAGAGACTGCGACGCCGGAGGTCATCACCCTTGCTCCTCGAGTATTTGATGTTGCCGAAGCTGGTCTCCTCCCAAACGCCGCCCGGTTGCCATGGGTTCACTGACTCCCCGCCGTCCTTCGCCCGCAGCGTCCCGCTGGCCGCGAGCGCCTGATCGCGGATCATCCACGAAGGCAGCCGGAAGCGGGGGCCACGCGCCAGCAGCTTGTTGAAAGGATCCCGTTCCAACTGTGCCGGCGTCACGCGGGAACTCTGCCGCCATGTCCGGCTTGTCAGGATAAGCCGGAGAATCCGCTTCACATCCCAGCCCGAATCACGGAACTCCGCCGCCATCCAGTCGAGCAGTTCCGCCTGCACGGGGAACTCCGACTGCACTCCGAAATCCTCCGCTGACTTCACGAAGCCGGTTCCGAAAAACATCTGCCAGAAACGATTCACCGTGACCCGCGCCGTCAGCGGATTCTCCCGCGAGACGATCCAGCGTGCGAGACTGAGGCGATTGCGGGGAACATC
Organism: Verrucomicrobiota bacterium; assembly: GCA_031414455.1. Classification (GTDB taxonomy): domain Bacteria; phylum Verrucomicrobiota; class Verrucomicrobiia; order Verrucomicrobiales; family V1-33; genus V1-33. The sequence continues at coordinate 479 of JANNVM010000057.1, read as the reverse complement.
CGGCGGCAGCGTCGCAAGGAAGCCGGGCAGCGCGGCGGGAACTTCATCCATCGGCTTGTTGTAGAGCCCGTGGTCGAGGACAAAAGTCTTTCGCACCTTCTCCTGATCGGCCATGACCATCACCTTCGGGCCGGAGTCGTTGATCTGCTTCTGCCGCTTCTCAAGCTCGCCGATGTCCTTGAGCAGCGCGGCGAGGACGGCGTCAGCCGCTTCCCATGCGGTGGTCACGGATTTACGCTGTTCTTCGGTGCGCTGCTCCGGTGAAATGCGGAGGACGGCAAGCAACGCCGTGTCTGACTTTGCCTTTCCGGGTGCATCGGCTGTCCCTGCATCCGCCAGCATCTTCTTCTCCCACTCCGGCCGGCGGCCTGCTCCGGTTTCGCGCTCCGAGTTCAGCACGGTTCGTTTTTCATCCAAAGACTTTTCCACTTCCGCGAGTTGCCGCGCGGCGTCAGGAGGCGGCACCCGCAGCACCGGCG
>JANNVM010000056.1:0-2730 GCA_031414455.1 Verrucomicrobiota bacterium | reverse complement strand
GATCACGTTGCAAAAGAACATCGCGTAGTAGTAAGACGTGTAGGGCCCGTCAAAAATCCGGATCATGAAGGCACCAAACTCGTAGAGACTGCCGGAATACCAGGCGACAAAGAGTTCCATCAAGTAGGCATACCCGACGATCGTGCCCGTGAGCAGGATGATCTTCGCCATGTTATCAATGTGCTTCATCGTGAAAAGATCCTGGAGCCCGTAGATTTTGCGGGCGGGGATCATCAGCGTGAGCACCATCGCGAAGCCGCCGAAAATAGCGCCGGCGACGAAGTAAGGGGGGAAGATGGTGGTGTGCCAGCCCGGGACGATGGAGGTGGCGAAGTCGAAGGAAACGACCGTGTGAACGGAGAGCACCAGCGGTGTGGAAAGAGCGGCCAGCAACATGTAAGCTACTTCATAGTGTCGCCACTGGCGGTTTCCGCCGCGCCAGCCGAGGGCGAAGATTCCGTAGAGCACCTTGCGCAGACCGTTCTTGCAGCGGTCCCGCATCGTCGCGAGATCGGGCACGAGACCGAGATACCAAAAGATGACGGAAACCGTGAAGTAAGTCGAGACGGCGAATACGTCCCACAGCAGCGGCGACTTGAAGTTTTGCCAGATGGCATTTGAGTTAGGCACCGGGGCGAGGAACCACGCCATCCACACCCGGCCCACGTGCAGCGCCGGGAAGAGTCCGGCGCACATCACGGCAAAGAGCGTCATCGCTTCCGCCGAGCGGTTCACTGCCGTCCGCCATTTCTGGCGGGTGAGGTAAAGGATGGCGGAAATGAGTGTTCCCGCGTGACCGATACCGATCCAGAACACGAAGTTCGTAATGTCCCAGCCCCATGCCGCCGGATTGTTCGGCCCCCACACACCAACGCCTGTGGCGATGAGGTAAGTAAAGCATCCCACCATCACGAGTGTGAGCAGAAAGCAGGGGATAAAGATAAACCACCAGAGTTTTGGCTGGGGATTCTCGACCACACCGGCGATCTTATTGGTGATCCAGCTGTAGCTCCGGTTGTTCAGTACCAGCGGCTCACGGAGGAGCACCTTCGCACGGGAAGGAGCGCCGCCGGGGGCGGGATGGTCATGGGCATGTGCGGCTTCCATGGATGAGTGAAAGTAAAAAGTGGTGAGTGAAAAGGTTGCTTAATGACCGCGGGCAGCGCCGGCTTCGGTTTTGATCGCCCGGGTCTTGCTGCCCTGGCCGACTTTATCTTTCTCGGTCTTCGAGACCGCGAGGAGCGCCGGATTCGGGTTCTTGATGCGGGCGAGGTAAGTGGTGCGGGCGCGGACGGAGAGGTAGCCGAGCAACTCATAGCTGCGGCTGTTTTTCTTCCACGTCTTTACCGTATCGTGCGACGGTTCGGCGATGTTTCCGAAACTGATCGCCTCCGCCGGGCAGGCTTCCTGGCAGGCGGTCTTGATCGCGTCTTTACCAATGGCGATGTCGGCGTCTTCGATCTTGAGGTTCTCGTCATTGAGGCCGGTGGCGTGGCGCTTGTTGCGGCGGCCCTGAGCGCGGGCTTCGATGCGCGCGCTCTCAATCCGCTGCACGCAGTAGGTGCATTTCTCAATGACTCCGCGCATCCGGACCGAGACATTCGGGTTCTTCTGCAGCTTGCTCAACTCTGTGTCATGGCGCTCACCGAGCGGACCGGAGTAGAGGTTGTTGTGCTTCACTCCGAGGAAAGTGTTTTCCACCAGCGGGTTGCGCTTGTTATAGTCGAAAAAGTTGAAGCGGCGCACCTTGAACGGACAGTTGTTGGAGCAGTAGCGCGTGCCGATGCAGCGGTTATAGGCCATGGCATTCAGGCCATCCGGCGTGTGGACCGTGGCATTCACCGGGCAAACGGTTTCGCATGGCGCGGCTTCACAGTGCTGACAGGCCACGGGCTCCATCAGCATTTCCGGCTCGTCCATCTGGTCTTCCTCCCAGGCATCCGGCTCCGCCTTGAGGTCGTTCTGCGCGCCATCACTGTTGAGGTCGGTGGCAAAGTAGCGATCCATCCGAATCCAGTGCATCTCGCGGCCGCGAATGACCTGATCCTTGCCCACGATGGGAATGTTATTCTCCGACTGACACGCCACGAGACAAGAGGTGCAGCCCGTGCAGGAATTGAGGTCAATGACCATGCCCCACTGGTGCATCGGGTCGCTGAGGTGCGGCACCGGCATGCCCTTGCTGTCCCGGCCGGCGACCGGCTTGTAGAAACTGAAGCTGTTCTCCTTGTTCTTCTGCGCGCGGTCGCCATGAAGGTTTCCGTCCGTGCCCTGATCCATCACAAAGTCAGCATTCTTCTTCCAGTCATCGACAGTGCCCTCACGCACCAGCGCGCGGCCCATCATGGAGTGGTGACCGCCCGTCGTGCCCAGCGGATAAACCGCGGGAATCTCCGTGCGGCCTTCAATGCCGCTGCCGGCTTCGAACTTCACTGTCTCGGTCAGCTTCGAAACCTTTGCGCCAACCGCAAAGTATGGCGTCGCCGCCGAACGCAGCGCATAGGCATCGAATCCCGTGCCTTTGCCAACGCGGCCCGCGTCCTTCTGACCATAACCAACGGCGATGCTCACCGCATTGTCCGCGTGGCCCGGAATAACAAGCACCGGATAATAGCGAGTCACGCCATTCACCTCAACACTGACCACATCTCCGGAGTCTTCGTTGAAAAGATTGATGTTGAGCGCCTTTGCGGTCTTCACGCTAAGGAGCGCGACATTGTCCCAGGTGAT
>JANNVM010000055.1:0-6771 GCA_031414455.1 Verrucomicrobiota bacterium | reverse complement strand
ATGCATTTACCGGTTAGCCCGCCCTCAAGGATTTAATCGCGAGTTCCGGGCGCCTATTTGATCTCATCCAAAACACGACCGGTGCCGCCGTCGTGCTGATGTCGCCGCCTGTCGTCAGCGCCGACACCAAACGCTGGCCGTTGCTTGAAGGCCACGCCGCCAAACAGGCGCAATACCGCGACGCCATCCGCGAATTCGCCAAATCCCGCGGCCTCGCTTTTGCCGACCTCTTCGAGGCGATGCAAAACGTAAAGCCCGTTACTGTGAACGGCGTTACCCTGACAGAAACCGACTACCGGGCCGCCGCGCCGGCTGTCGCGCAGAGCCTTGGCTTTTCTCTCGATGCCGCCGCGGTCAGTTCAGCGCAAAGCAATGCCGCCCTGACGAAACTCATCATGGAAAAAAACCGCCTGTTTTTTCATCGCTGGCGTCCGCAGAACGAAACCTATCTCTTCGGGTTCCGCAAAAACGAGCAGGGCAACAACGGTGTTGAAATCCCGCAGTTCGACCCGCTCATCGCAGAGAAGGAGAAGCAAATCGCGACCCTCCGGAAATAGCGAAAAACGCGGGATGGCGTTGTCTTTCAACACCGCAGACACCCGGCGTGATGGCTCGCACGCTTGTGGCTGGACGCCGGGCCTTGCTTCCTGAAAAACCCTGCACTAAAGCCGCCGCCTACTTCATTCGACATTTTTCATTTCCTTCCATGTCTTCATCCAAATTCCGCTCCCACAGACTCTTCGGCGCCGACGGCAAATGCTTCGATGTCGCCATAGACCACGGCTTCTTCAACGAGTTCGGTTTCCTGTCCGGCATCGAAGACCTTGGTAAAGCGGTGCGCACCGTCGTGGAAGCGGCCCCGGATGCGATCCAGCTTACCGCCGGTCAGGCGCGGCATTTGCAGAGCATCCCCGGCCGGCAAAAACCCAGCCTCGTCCTGCGCACGGATGTCGCCAATATCTACGGCAAGACGCCCGCCGAAGCGCCATTCAGCCGCATGATCGAATCCGCGGCCGATGAGGCCTGCCGCCTCGATGCCGCCTGCGTTTGCGTCAATCTCTTCCAGATTCCATGGGCTCCGGTCGTCCACGACCACTGCGTTCAAAATATCCTGAAACTCAAAGTCGAGTGTGACCGGCTCGCCATGCCGATGATGGTGGAACCCCTCGTCTTCCGCGGCGTCGAAGGCGGCGGTTATGCGGTGAACGGCGATGAAAAAGTCATCATCCCGCTCGTGCGTCAGGCGGTGGAACTCGGTGCCGACATCATCAAGGCGGACCCCACCGACGACGTCAGCATCTATCACAAAGTCGTCGAAGCCGCGTGCGGCATTCCCGTCCTCGTGCGCGGTGGCGGTCGCGTAAGTGATGAAGAAATTCTCCGCCGCACCGAAGCCCTCATGCAGCAGGGCGTGGCCGGTATTGTCTATGGCCGGAATATCATCCACCATCCGAATCCGAAAGCCATCACCCGCGCCCTCATGGCCGTGGTCCATGAAGGGGCCACCGGCGCGGAAGCCTTGAAGCATCTCGCCTGACATTGCTTTTCACCGCTCCGGCGATTACCATCACGCCATGCCAGCAGAGAAACAGGTCATTCAGGTCGAGATCAAAGCCGTGCTGCCCACCAGCGGCGGATGCGCCGTCTTCCTTGGCAACGACGCTAAGACATTCGTCATCTACATTGACCACAGCGTCGGTCTCGCGATCACCATGGCCATGCGGCGTGAGCCCCGGGAGCGACCGCAAACGCACGACCTCATCGGCAGCATCCTTGCCGGTTTCGGTGCGAAAATTGAGCGCGTCATCATTAACGATTTCAAAGCCGGCGTGTTTTACGCGCGCCTCGTCATCGTCGCCGAGAACGAACTCTATGAGCGGAAGATCGTGGAAATAGACGCCCGCCCCAGCGACAGCCTCGCGCTCGCGGTCTCCGGCCGCGCGCCGGTGTATGTTACCAAAGCCGTGCTCGATGACGCCGAGGACATGAGCAGTCTCCTCAAACGCATGGAGGAACGCGGCTCGCCCCTGCCGCCTGAAGAGGAACCACCGGCGGCGGGTTAGGTGTCATTTTTTAATTGCTCCCCTGCCCTGCCCCATCACTGTCGGCAGGCATGGCCAAACGCATTCTCCTCTCCACCACCAGTTATCAGGACACTCCCGGCGCGCACCACGATCTGCTCAACTCCCAGGGCTACGAAATCGTCTTCGAGCGCGGCCCCCTCAGCGAAGCGCGGATGCTGGAACTGGCGGGCCAGTTCGACGGACTGCTCTGCGGCGATGATGCCATCACCGAAGCGGTACTCGCGAAGTCGCAGCCGCGGCTGAAGGTCATCAGCAAATACGGCATCGGCCTCGACAAAATCGATCTTGGCGCGTGCAAGGAGCACCGCGTTCCGGTGCTCTTCACGCCAGGCGTCAATCATACCACCGTGGCCGAGCACACCTTCTGCTTGCTGCTGGCCCTCGTCCGCAACCTCGTGGACAGCGTCAATGCCACCCGCGAGGGAAAGTGGAAGCGCATCACCGGCAATGAACTCTGGCAAAAACGCATCGGCGTCATCGGGCTGGGTCGCATCGGTCAGGAAATGGTGAAGCGCTGCCGCGGATTCGAGATGGAGGTCCATGGCTTCGGCAACTACTGGCCGGCGGAATTCGCCCAGCAGCAGCACATCGTCAGGCATGTCTCGCTCGATGCCATGCTGCCGCAGGTGGACATCCTCAGCCTGCATACCATGCTCAGCCACGAGACACGCCACCTCATCAACGCGGAACGCATCGCCAGGCTGCCGAAGGGGGCCATCCTCTTGAATACCTCGCGCGGTGAACTCGTGGACAGTGCCGCCGTCCTCGCCGCGCTCGACAGCGGACACCTGTCAGGATACGCCGCTGACGTCATGGAGGTGGAGCCGCCGCCCGCGGACCATCCGCTGCTGCGTCACCCGAAAGCCATCATCACCCCTCACATCGGCAGCCGCACCTATGAAAGTGTTCCCCGCCAGGCGATGCGCGCGACGAAGAACCTGATCAACTTCTTCAACGGGGACGAAGATGTGATGTTTGCGATCAAGCAATAGCGGCCCCGTCAAGGAATTGCTGACCATCCTATCGTCCTCCCCTTGCTCGGCCCGCGCCGCCGGTGTCTCGAGGTAAAAATGCTCCCGTAGAGTGGGCTTCCAGCCCACCGGTTTTTTTCTGAGGATACCGGGGGCGGAAAGCCCATTCCACTGCCGTTCAATGTTTAGGTGAATGACATTGCCAATCGTTTTCGCCGCAACGGGCTGACAGAGCAACGCCGCCGGTGCAGAGATGCCCCGGAATTCCGCTCACGCGGTTTTGCTTCCCTCATCAGAGCGATGAAGGAACGCCCATGATCAAACCGGTTCTCGCAGTCCTCGCCCTTAGCATCACTGCGCTCACGGCGCAGGACATCCCGCCGGTGCGCCGCATTCTCCCGCCGGCGGGTGCGAAGATTTCCGGTGCCGCGCGGGCCACGCTTGATGCGGAACTGATTCGCCTCACCCAGTCGTTCTCCGGGCTGCCTAAGAAACGCGAGAATGCCAATGCCGAGGTCTTTCTGAAAGCCGTGCGCTACGCCGTGGAACTGGAGGAGTTCTATAAGCCCGGGGACACCGCCACGGCGACGGAACTCCTCGTCGAGGCCGAACGCCGCATCGAGTCGCTGCGGCGCAGCGAGTTCCCATGGCTGAAGGCAAAAGGGCTCGTGGTGCGCGGTTATTACAGTTCCATAGACGGCTCGCCGCAGCCGTTTGGGCTGGAAATCCCTGATGATGTTCCCGCCAAAGCGCCTGCGTGGGTTTGGCTGCGCGGACGCGCGGACACCGGCACGGACCTGCATTTTATCGCCGGGCGAATGAAGAAGAAGGGGCAGTTCTCGCCGCCCGGCTGTGTGGTGGTGCATCCGTTTGGGCGGCATTGCACGGGCTATAAGAATGCCGGAGAGCAGGATGTGCTCGATGTCAGCGGACTGCTCTCACGCGAAGGGCTCATTGACCCGCAGCAGGTCGCCCTGGCGGGATTCTCCATGGGTGGTGCCGGCGCGTGGCTGCTTGGCGCGCACTATACTGACCGCTGGGCCGTCGTGCATACCGGCGCGGGATTCGTGGATGTACGGCGCTATCAAAACCTTTCGCCGGAAGCCATCGCCGCCACGCCGCCGTGGGAACAGACGCTGTGGGGGCAGAACGATGTCCCGGATTACGCACGCAATCTGCTCAACGTCCCGCTCGTTTCGTACAGTGGCGAAAATGACAAGCAGCGCGCCTCAGCGGAAATTATGACGCAGGAACTGAAAGAGGAGGGCCTCACCCTGACGCATCTCATCGGCCCCGGCATGGAGCACAAGTACCACCCGGAAGTGCAGGTGGAAGTGCAAAAGCTGGTGATGGCGGAGTTACTCAAGACTCGCCAACCCGTTCCGCAGCAACTGCACTGGCAAAGCCGCACGCTTGACTACGCGAAGCTGCACTGGCTGCGGGTGACCGGACTAACTGAGCACTGGAAGGATTCCCGCGTGGACGCCTCAATGAACAATACAAACTCCGTGACGCTGACTACACAAAACGTCACTTCCCTGCGGCTTGAACTGCAAGGCAGCGGCAGTCTCACCATGAATATTGATGGTCAGTCGCTCACCGGCGGGGGCGCCGGCAAGGCCGTGCTGCTCATGAAGTCTGACGGCAAATGGCGCATTGGCCCGGCAGCCGAGCCGGACGGATTAAGCAAACGGCCAGGTCTTCAGGGACCGATAGACGATGCGTTCACCGCGCCGTTTCTTTACGTCATGCCCGACCGGGCCTGCGCGAATGCTGGGGTGGAAAAGTGGGTGCAGTGGGAGAGCGCGCATCAGATCGCACGCTGGCGCTGGCTGATGCGCGGGGATGTCAGGCAAAAGAAAGCGTCAGTGGTGACGGCGGACGACATCAAAAACTACAACCTCATTCTGTGGGGCGACGCCGCGGCGAACAGCCTCACGGCGAAAGTGCTTCCGTCGCTGCCGGTGAAGTGGAGCGCGACCGGCATACAGGTTGGCGGGAAATCATTCGCCGGCGTCACTACTGTTCCCGTCTGCATTTACCCGAATCCACTCAACCCGACCCGCTATGTTGTGCTCAACAGCGGCCTCACCTTCCGCGAGGCCCACAGCAAAACCAATTCCCTCCAGAATCCCCACCTGCCCGACTGGGCCGTGCTCGACATCACCACGCCGCCCGATGACAAGCAGCCCGGCAAGGTGCTCGATGCCGGATTCTTCGGCGAGAAGTGGGAAGTGAAATAACCTATTTATCGGCTCAATCATGAAAACCATCCTGCTCTTCCTTATCCTGCTGCTGCCCTGCGTGGAAGCAGAGCAACTCAAACTCGCAACCTTCGACGTGGACGCCACGCCGGCGCGCGGCAGCCGGCTCACTTACGATCCCATGCGCGAGACCGGCGAACTCTCCCTGCGCTGCCGCGGGATTGTCCTGACAGGAATGGACAAGCCCGTCGTCGTCTGCGCGGTGGACTGGATTGGCATCGCCAACTCGGCACACGATGCCTTTTGTGAGGCTCTCGCGGAGGCCGCCGGCACGGTGCCGGAACGCGTGGCCGTTCATGTGCTGCACCAGCACGACGCCCCTATCGCCGACTTCGCCACGGCGGAAATCCTGCGCAGCCACGGTCAGGAGTCGCCTGTCTTCGATGATCTCTTCACGCGTGATGTCATCGGCCGCGCCGCACAGGCCCTGAAGGAAAGCCTGACAAAGGCGCAGCCCGTCACGCGCGCCGGCTATGGCAGCGCGGACGTAAAGGAAGTAGCGAGCAACCGGCGTATTCTCGGCCCTGACGGAAAGGTGCGGGCCACACGATTCACCGCCACCAAAGATCCGGCCATTCGCGCCGAGCCCGAGGGAGTCATCGATGCGGCAGCAAGCGTCATTGGATTCTGGAACGGCGATCAGCCCCTCGCGGTGCTCAGTTATTACGCCACTCATCCGCAGAGTTTCTATCGTACGGGCATTGCCAATCCCGACTATCCTGGCATCGCGCGATTCCTCCGCCAGCAGCAGGTCCCGGTGGGGCTGCATGTGCATTTCACCGGCGCGGGCGGCAACATCGGCGCCGGCAAATACAACGACGGCGATCCGGCCAACCGGGCGGTGCTGGCCAATCGTTTGGCAGAAGGCCTCGCCCGGGCATGGCAAAGTGTGGAGACATTTTCCGTCACCGCGGAAGACGTGACGTGGCGCGTGGAATCCGTCGCGCTGACGCCGTCGGAGAATCTGAAAGAGGAGGCACTGCTCGCGGAATTGGCTGCTCCCAAAGCGGGCGGCATTCTGGGCGCAGCCTCACAACTCGCTTTTCTCCGGCGCTGTAAGGCCGGGATGAAGATGCGACTCACCTGCCTCGGTCTCGGACCAAAGGTGCGCGTGCTTCACATGCCCGGGGAATTGTTCGTCGAGTACCAGCTTGCTGCGAAGAAGCTGCACCCGGAGCTGAAGATCGCGATGGCTGCCTACGGCGACTACGGTCCCGGCTACATCGGCACGGCGGTGGCCTATCAGGAAGGCGGCTACGAGACCGCGCCGTCATCTTCATTCGTCGCCCCTCAGGTGGAAGACGTGTTGATGGGAGGCATCCGCCGGTTGTTGGAGAAGTGACCGTGGAGTGGGGGGGGGGGGCCCCCCCCCCACAACCACCACGGGGGGGGGCCACCCCCCCCCCCCCCCCAACAAGGAGGGGGGAGGGGAAAAAAAAAAAAAAAAAAAAA
>JANNVM010000054.1:0-2202 GCA_031414455.1 Verrucomicrobiota bacterium | reverse complement strand
GGATATTCGCGGATACCGAAAATCCCGCCAAATGCCGAAGCATCGGCATCTCGCACTTCGATAGTTTCCGCGCCAAAGATGGTGCGGGAGCGGTAGAGCGCACCGCCGAGATGCCCGCGCACGACGGGAACACGGCGATGGCGACCTGTCATCACCATGTCCGCCACTTCCATCGTTTCCGAAAACATCAGACCGCGATGCTCGTATATCGCGCAGCGGCGCGGTTCGCAGCGGGCCATCAACTTCTCGAAATCGCGAGCCTTGTCGTCGAGCAGTTCGATCAGGGACTCGTCGAGCATTGGGCCTTGCCGCACCTCTTTGGAAACGCGACGTTTGAACAATTGGATGATCTTGTCGCCGCCCGTGGCACCTGGGCGAATTACCAAAGTGACGAAGAAGCGGTTGATGAACATCCGCTCCCGGTTGATCCGCCCGAAATAGGCGCGGTCGAGATCGGTCGCAAAACCGGACTTGAACGTGCCGCCTGGATATTGATCGACCCGCATCCTGATTACATGCGTCCATATCGACAGCCGTTCGTTGTGCAGATTGCGAAGCATCCCGTTGAGCTTGGTATGCCAGTCGTTGAGGTCGCGGACGTCGGCGGTCTCAAAGGCGCGGCCTTGCAGCTCGAAGGTCAGCATGATGTCGCCGGAATCGAGCACCACCATCTCGTTGTTGACGTGGCGTGCATAGGGCAGGAATTTTTCGGGCGTTGCCTCGCGCTGCGCTACCCTGAGTGGCACTGCGTTGGTGGCGGAAAGCAGCCTAGACATGACGCCCAAAGCCTTTGCGGCGCAGGCCTGCCAGCGGCAGCGGCGAATAACTGCTACCGCCCCAGAATGCCCGGTTGCGATTGCCAGCTTTGGTGCGGCCCCACAGGAACAGCAGGCGGAACGCATTGACGTCGTGGCGGACAATTAGCCGCGAGATCGAGTAGCCAAACGCCACGACCAGCGCGGCATAGACCGGGCTATTGCTCCAAATCAGCACCGACGCGCTTGAGATGAGGAGCAACACAGCCGCCTCGATCGGGATGCCCGCCCACAGCGCCGGGCGCGTTACTGCGAGGAACAGCGTGTTCTTGGTCAGGATTTCGGTGTCGTCGGTCATGGCGCTATCCAGCAATCGCGCCGACGATGGCATCCGCCGAAAACACGATGGCAATGCCGATAATGACGGTGACCAGCACCGCCGTTGAGGCACGTCCGGTGAACCACAACAGGCCGGTGACGATGACGGCAATGACCGCCAACGTGCGCAGCAGGGTCGATGAAAGCAGACCGCGCACTTTGCTCGCGAAGCTCTCCAGATTTTGCGCGTAGGCAGGATCAGGATTTGCGAGCGTTACCGCCATCGTCGCAAACAGCGCCACGCTCCAGATGATTGCGCTTTGCCTTGTCTTGGGAAGGCTGTTGAATCGTGCAGCACAGCATTCGCGCCACACCCCAATGCTGCGCCCGGCTTTCAGGATGATATTCATATGCTGGGCCTTTCGTTCTCGGCAAGGATTCGGGTTTCGCGGTCGTAGGCGGCGCGCTCAAAGACGTTCCACTTAGGCGGTGGCGCTTGGCGCACTTGAACTGGCAACTGTTCCGCCACTGCGTTTGCCGCCGACAGAAACGTGCTTTGATCGAAGGGGGCGGATGCAGCGGCGGTGCCGATCAGCGGCACGCTGGGCGCGGCCATTTGATAAACGCCCGCGTTGCGCTCGACCTTGGCAACATAGCCATTATGAAAACCGCGCGTTTGGCTTCCCGTATTATACATCGAGAGTGCGACCCGAAGGGCGGTTTGAGGATCACGTCCGGCTTTTACCGAGTTATAATTCGTAGTGAGGACTCGGGCCAAGGCGGCAACATTCGTGCAGGCGTCGAATACGTTGTCCCATGTAAGGCCGAGCCAGCGCATGTTGCGCGAGTTGATCTGGCCAAGTCCCAGATCGACCGAATATCCTGCCGCCACATAGCGGCGGGCAGTTGCGGCGGCATCGGCGGCGTTGGTTTGGCGGGCGGGTTGCTTCCCACCGTTGACGTTGAGGGCGAATTGCTCGCCGCTGCTTTCGGTTTGAATGATCGCCAGCACCGTTTCGGGTGCGACTGTTGGTGCGCATTGCGACGCCAGAGCAAGCAAGGCTGTCGCAGAATAGGCCATTACAGCCGCTGTCCCGCATTTGATTTTGGTTGTAACTGGCAGGTCATT
>JANNVM010000053.1:0-14091 GCA_031414455.1 Verrucomicrobiota bacterium | reverse complement strand
GCAATAGTCGGGCCGGAGCCTAAGAACGTCGCAACGGCACGGCTGTGTGATCCCGCAGCCACTGGGACGTACGCCAATCGTAACCTTCGGAGTATTGCCGCAGAACCGGCGCTTGCGCCAATTGCTGCGAATTTGAACGGCAGATTGGCGGGACTTGAACTGAATAAGCGGAGGCAGTGATTTCATGCGGTAGATTCCGGGCGCAGAGCTTCACATAGCGGAAGGAACCGGACGTGACGCTGTATTCCTCAATTACGGGCCGGGCGCTTTTCCTTTTTGCCGCCTTTCTTTTCCGGAATGACGGGCGCAGCGATCTCCGCCGGCTTGTTAAGGTCCGTGTAGGCCATCACCACCGGAAAGTCGCCGTCGTCCGCTGAGATGACAAAGCTGGCCCTGCGGATAACGAGACCGAGTTTCGCATCCTTCGCGAGCCAGAAGTCCATGGCGGGCTCATTGTCGCTGGCGGGCTTTTGCAGATGGAGCACCTCTTCCTCGTCAAGTTTCTCCCCGCCCACGACCTTAAATTCGCCCTGTTCCCAGAGCTTGTTTTTGACATTCAGCGGTGACGTCACGGCGAGGGAAAGCAGAGAGGTCATGTCCTTCGCCGGATCTTCCTCCCATGATTTTCCGGAGTCGTGGCTGATGAAGAATTTGTCTTTCACGGCGCGGCGAAAGGCGATCTTGCCGTCGAACCCCAGCACCTGCATATCCACGGTACCCACTCCGAAGTCGCCGCTGATGGTGGCGGTGCGTTCTCCGGCACTGAAGGTGCCGCCCGCATGGTAACTCTTGAGGTCGCTCATTGCCGTAACCGCCGTCTTCAGCAATTCATTGCCGCTGACCTGCTTCTCCGCTGGCTTCTCACTTTCAGGCACCGGTGCGGCGGGCTTATCCTCTGCTGTGGCGGCCGGGGTCGTGATAAACGCAGCAATGGACAGAATAACGAATGGGAACGGCTGAAGGCGGATGGTTTTCATGGCGCTGAACCGTTCGCCCGGGCTGCGGCCGTATTCACCGGAGTTTTTCAGGAAAAACGGTGCCGTTTTGGGCGGCATCAAAAGGCTTCTGGAGATTCTAAAGGCAACTTAAGTGTTGCGCTTTTGAGTTGAGGAGGTAGCCTCGCCCGCCGGAGCCGTAGATCCCACAGGCTCAAGTATTTGCAAATACTGCATCGAATAGAAATTCCGTAAATTCCAGATGAATAATTCCATTGCGACCCGCCGCATTGTCAGCCCGAAAAACCGAATGGGCCTTTTTCTAAAACTCACGAGCACCGTTTGCGCTCTTGGTATGCCACTTATGGCGGGGGCGCAGGAATTGCCGCCGCCGGAGCTTCCCTCTGACGCCGGTTCAATCCTCGGGGGGCGACCGGCCGCGAATCGTTTGGTGAAAGAGATAGACGTGCGTTTTCGTACTGGCGTCACGGTTGACCGGGCACGGGTGCTCTCACGGATGACCCTGAAAGTGGGTGAGGCGTGGACTCAGGAAAAGGAGGAGGAGGATCTCAAATCCTTCTACAATTCCGGCGACCTGATGAACGTGACGATTGACACCGTGGAAGCCGGTGCCGGTTTGAAGGTAGTGGTGACTGCGGAAGCACGTCCGGCGATGGGGGATCTCGTTTTCCGGGGGAATACCGTGTTCAGCGGCGACGCCCTTGCGGATGAGACCGAATTCCGTGTCGGTAATGTGGTGGACGACTCGGCCCTTAGTGAAGCCAAAAAGAAGATTCTCGAGAAGTACACCAAAAAGGGCTATCCGGATGCGGTGGTGACCTATTCCGTGGAGCCCGGCGCTCAGGCGGGATTTTCCCGCATCGTGTTCAATATTGATGAAGGCGGGCGCGGAGTCATCGACAATGTGGTGTTCGAAGGGAACACCGTCTTCTCCAGCCGGAGGCTGCGGAGTGTCGTCGAAAGCGATAACCGGAACTGGCTCAAGTTTTGGGATTTGAAGCGCAAACTGGACCGCGAGAAAGTCGAGAAAGACATGGCGGCGGTGCAGGACTTGTATGGTGACCACGGCTACTTCGATGCCCGTGTTACCGGCGTGGATTCCGTGCCCTCGGGCAATGGTGAAAAGATCAGCCTCGTCTTCCATGTCGTGGAAGGACCGCAATACACGACCGGGCAGGTCGCGGTGGCGGGCAACAAGCTGTTCGATGCGGCGACGCTCATTCCCGTTTTTCAACTCGAAGCCGGCCGCATTTTTTCGATAACCGACATGCGGACGGACATTGATACGATCCAGGAGTACTATGGTTCTCATGGTTACGCGGAGGCCCGTGTCACGCCCCGGATTGACAAGCGTGAGGGGCAATTGTTCATCACCTACGCCATCGAGGAGGGCGGGCAGTTCAAAGTGGGTAAAATTCACATCGTGGGAAATGACGACACCAGAGACATGGTAATCCGCCGCGAACTCGCGATTGCTCCCGGCGATGACTACAACACGATCAAGATTCGCAAGAGTCTCCAGCGGGTGCGGGGTCTCGATTATTTTGAAGATAACAACGGTGTGGACTTCATGCCGGTGGCTTCCGATCTCGGACCCGACTACAAAGACATCAATATCACGGTGGACGAGAAGAAGACTGGATCCCTCCAGTTCGGCGCGGGCTTTAGTTCGACCGACAGCCTCGTCGGCATGATCGAACTGACGCAGCGGAATTTCGATATCACCAACTGGCCGTCCTTCACCGGCGGCGGTCAGCGGTTCCGCATGAGCCTGCGCGCCGGCAGTGAACGCAAGGATTTCCTCCTCAGCCTGACAGAACCCTATTTCATGGGGCAGCGGTTTTCCCTGGGCACCGAGCTTTTCTGGACCGAAAAAAATTATCTGTCAGACTACTACGACCAGCGCGATGCGGGCGGTACCATCAACCTCCGCCGCCCAATCGGCGACAACACGGAGCTGCGATTCAGCTACACGCTGCAGCAGGTGGAGATTTACGACGTGCCTATTGACGCCAGCCAGGAAATTAAGGACGAAG
Source organism: Verrucomicrobiota bacterium (assembly GCA_031414455.1). GTDB lineage: Bacteria > Verrucomicrobiota > Verrucomicrobiia > Verrucomicrobiales > V1-33 > V1-33. The sequence goes on along the minus strand of JANNVM010000053.1, from coordinate 11,099 downwards.
AGGGGGAATACCTGCAAAGCCGCATCGGAACATCCATCGTATTCGACAATCGCGACAGCATTCAGATGCCGACGCGCGGCCACAAACTCACCGCGGAGGCCATGTTCAGCGGGGGATTTCTCGGTGGTGACGTGGACACCTACAGCTTTTCCCTGGCCGGGCAGAAGTTTTGGAGAATGCCGTGGAAGGCAGTATTTGCTCTCGAGGGCAAGGTGGCCGTTGTTGATAGTTTCGACGGCAATGAAGTACCTATCTTCGACCGCCAGTTTCTTGGAGGAGCCAATAATCTGCGCGGCTGGGATTACCGTGAAGTCGGACCGACGGACGAGAATGACGAACCTCTGGGCGGCGGCACCTCGGCATACCTCACGGCGGAATACACCGTCCCTGTCATTCGGAAAATCCGCGCGGCCGTCTTTGCAGACGCCGGTTTTGTGAATGCTGACTCATGGGATTTCAGCACCAGCGGTTTTTGCGCGGATGTCGGTCTCGGTCTGCGTTTCACCATTCCCATGCTCGGCCCCATCAAGCTCGACTACGGTATCCCCGTCAGCGATGGTGACGCCGTGAACAGCAGCGGTCAGTTCCATTTCAGTATGGACTATAAGTGGTAAACCGCCAGCCCGCGATGGCGAGTGACGACCTGAAGTTATTGACCCTCCGATTTTCAAAATAGAAAGGCAAGGAGGTTGACACTTTCGGACGAAACTGGCATCAGTCGGCAAAATTCCCCCAACCAACCAGGCAAATTCCCTATGAGCGAACAGGAAAACCCGAATCCCGCCCCGCCGCGGCCCACGATCAAGACTTCTGCCGTGCCTCTAAAGAAGGAGACCGTGCGAATCACCCTGCGTCCGCAGACTCCGGAGGGTGCTGACGCTCCTGCGCCGCCGCCGCCGCCAATCAGTGCGACTACTCCGGTGCCGGCGGCACCTTCGGCACCCGCTCCTCCGGCACCGCGCCCGGTCGCTCCCACGGTGCCGCTCGCCCCTCCCCCGCGTCCTACGATTCCCGGCGCACCACCCGCTCCCGCCGCATCCCGTCCTGCTCCCCCTTCGAGCCCCATCGGCAGCAAGACCATTCCGCTTTCGTCACCGCCGTCCCGTCCCACCACACCGATGGTCGGCAAGCAAACGACTCGAATTGCCGGCGGCGCTCCCAACACTCAGCCGCTGCCGCGCGCCACTGTCAAACTTCAGCCTACGGCCAGCCCCTCTGCGCCGATCAGCAGCGTCAACATTCGGTCCAGCGCTATCGAAGACGATGAGGAGGTGGACGAAGGGCCGCTCAATATCATGGGCTGGATCGCTCTCGCGGGTGCCATCGCGGCCGTCATCGGCGTACTCGCGTGCTGGGACAAAGTGGAGTTCTTCTCTGAAGGTGTGGTGAAAGCATCCGGCGCGGAAAGCCGCGCGGATGCCATTAAGGAATGGATCAAACCAACCCCTGCTGAGGGTTTCAAACTTCCGGTGGACTTCTCTCCCTTCGACTCAAAGGACGGCAACGGAGGCATTAATTCCGAGTATAAGAGGCTCGAGCCTGACACTCCGGTGCAACCGGCCCTCTGATCCATCAGTCACCATCAACCTCATCCTCCTCATCTCATGGGACCCATCATCTTCCTTCTCATCGGAGCGCTTGGCGCCATTGCCGGCATCGTCATGACCAGTTTCATGTGAGCCGCGCCGCGCCAGGAATTCCATAATTCACAGCCCGCCGGGAGCCTTGCTGCCGGCGGGCTTTTTTGTGTCTGCGACAGCACGGCTTCAGAGCTTTCCTGACTTGCCGGCGGTTCTTCGAATCTGTGGTGATCAAAAGAATTTTGTTCTGAGTGTACGGTGCGGTTAACGTGGCAGGCAGTCGCGCGCACCGGCCTGGTGACCTTTGACGGAAGCCGTTAGGTCCGGGCTGTGCCGCGAAAAAGACGCCTTCCGGAGACACTGCGTGCCCGGCTTTGTTTTTAGTTGTCACGCCTGCATTCCTTAATACCAGTCGCCTCTCCCCAACCATTCATCCCCCCCCGCACATTATGGCCAGCGCCGCAGTTACTCAGGTTACCAAAGACACATTTGAACACGAAGTCCTCCATGCCAAAGTGCCTGTGGTCGTGGATTTCTGGGCGGAGTGGTGCGGCCCGTGCAAGATGCTCGGCCCTGTGCTGGACGAGATCGCTTCCGAGAAGGGCGATAGCGTGAAGGTGGTGAAGGTGAATGTGGACGACGAGGGTGACCTCGCCGTGCAGTACGGCATCCGGAACATTCCCGCGCTGTTCTATTTCAAAGGCGGAGAGTTGAAGCACAAAGGCATCGGCGTGCAGTCGAAATCGGAGATCCTCAAGCGGCTCGATTCCCTGGCGTAGTCCCCCCGGCGGGGCCTGGTTACTGCTTCATTATTACCGCCACCCACCACCCGCAGAGGGCGGTGAGGAGTTCATACTGAATGAGGGGTTCCATGTTCCCGGTCGTGAACAGTTTGGCAATGTGTTCGTCATCGCTGCGGTGCGCCTCGTGGCGTTCGGAGAGCATGAGCCGCGCCTGATTCATCGCTCGGTACCAGTCGTCGGCATGTGCCGGGGGAACGGTGAACTCCCAGCGCGGGGCCGCGGAAACGTTATCATCCACCGGCGCTTCCCCTCCGTCGTCGAGGGGGGCTTCATCCTCACTTTCCCCATCATCCGGGTCCGCTTTTGCGACCGCTGGCGGTTGCAGACGGGCCTTCTTCACATCAGCGGCCACCCGTTCGAGGCTGGATTCAAAGAGTTGTTCCAAATCCGGCTGCACGAATTCCGCCCAGTCCTCCTGCTGCTCCCCGGTCGCTTCACCGGCCTCGAACGGCGCGGGATAGAGCCGTCTCAGCGCCGCTTCGTTGTCGCCGGGATCAGCGATGCCCGGCAGACTGCGCAGGGTGCGCAGTTCCCATTCGTTCACCTGGGAGAGATGCACGGAGCCGTTAGGGAGCAGGGAAATTCTCATGGAAAGTTCTCAGCCGGCCTTTTTCATCGCGGCCAGCAACTGGTACGACTGGAGTTGTTGTACATAGTGCTCCGCCCGCTCGCGCCCGCCCGTCCAGACCACAGATTTCCCTTTTTGATGCACCTCCATCATCATCCGCTCCGCCGTGCCTGCCGGATAGCCGAAAATCCGTTGAATAACCATCGTGACATAACTCATGAGATTTACCGGATCATCGTAAACGACAACGTGCCAGGGCTGATCGAGGGATTCATCAATCTCCTCTTCCGGAAGGATAACAGTCTCCGTGTCCGTCTCCGGAGGAGCGGTCGCGGCGGTGATGGCCGGCGGCTGGTTAGAGCATCCGGGCAGCCGGAATGGCGGAATCGTGCGCATGGGGAATAAGAAGCGAGGCCAGAGAAGGAAGCAAGCTGGCTGCCTTGCGGAAAAATTCGTCCGGCTCTTTCGGTGCGTCCGGCGGCTGGCTGCTGCGCCATTCGCAGTAGAGCACACACTGCAGCAGCGGCAGCAGGGCCACGCTGAAGTCCGCCGCGTGCAGCGCCATGACAGTGACAAAGTGACCACTCGCCGTGCCTTCGGCCACGGCGGCGGCGAACCTCCGCAACACCGGCAGCGGCCGTGCCCCGGCGCGCATCGCCAGCAGGCCCCGGCCTGCCGCGGCGCTGGCCGCCGGCAACCGCAGCGCCGCATCCGCCGCAATCACCATCTTCGCATCTCCGGCAAGGGCCATGCAGTGGACGCCGCTGACATGGGGCGCGAGAACCGGTAGAAATTCCCGCTGCGCCCATGCTGAAAACTTTGCCGCGCCACAACTCAGCGCCGCCGGCGGACGCATGCCGCACAGGCAAATGCGCAGCACCCGCTGCATTTCGGCAGTGTCATCGGGCCTGGCGGAGTAGAGTTTTACACGGTCACTCATGGTGCCGAAAAGATATCGCCGCGCTCCGTTCCGCTGCAACCCTTGCGGCAAAACAAAAAGCGCCGCTCCCGCAATGGAGAGCGGCGCTGTCCAGTGATTTGTTGGCGAATTATGCCTCCTTTTTTGGCGCATCAGGCACCGGAGTTTCCGGCTTGGTTGCGTCTGGCTTGGCTGCGCCGGGCTTGGTTGCGCCGGGTTTCTTGCCGCCCTTCTTCGCCGGAGGGGCTTTGAATTCTTCCAGCGTTACCTTCCCGTCGCCGTCCTTGTCCAGTTTCTTATACATTCCTTCTGCCTTGTCGGGTGTTTTCTTCGCACGGGCGCTGGCTTTGAACTCATCAAGAGACAGGCTGCTGTCAGTGTTGGTATCGAGTTTCTTGAAGACCGCTTCCGGATCATGTTTTGGCTTTGTGCCGCCTTTGGCGGGCTTTGCGGGATTCGCGTCATCGGCTGCAAAAGCCAGCGCCGGGGCCAGAAGAAGGGAGAGGAGCAATGATTTCATGTTTGGTGGAGTATTGGGGTTGTTTGATCAGAGCGAAACCGCCGTCGTGGCGATGGTCGCTCCACTGGCAATGCGGATCGCCCGTGATTTCCTGTATCACGCGAACGCGGAAGCGTTGAAATTGTCGCTGCGCGGGCAGGATTGAGGAGTCCCGGGAATCGAGAATCCGCTTTACCGGAAATGGCCTCCTGCTTACTGGAGCCGCTCATGAGTTCCTCCTCCTACGCCAGCCGGCATCTCGGCTCCGACTCCTCAGCGATTTCCCAAATGGCCGCCGTGTGTGGCTGTGTCAGTCTCGACGAACTGGTGGACTCCACAGTCCCTGCCTCGATTCGCTCCCCCAATTCGTTAAATCTGCCTGCAGCCGCGGGCGAACAGGAGGCTCTCGCCGAACTTCGCGCGCTTCTCGCGCAAAACCGAGTGATGAAGTCCTTCATCGGGCAAGGCTACTACGGCACCGTCACGCCGCCGGTCATTCAGCGGAACATCATGGAAAATCCCGGCTGGTACACGGCCTACACCCCTTATCAGGCGGAGATCAGTCAGGGACGGCTGGAGGCGCTGCTCAACTTTCAGACGATGGTGACGGAACTCACCGCGCTGCCGGTGGCGAATGCCTCGCTGCTGGACGAAGGAACCGCTGCCGCGGAGGCTGTGACCCTCTGCCACGGGGTATCAAAGAATCCCAAAGCGCGCCGCATCATCGTGGACGACCGGGTCTTCCCGCAAACCGTGGAAGTTATCCGGACCCGCTGCGAGCCGCTGGGTGTGGAAGTTCAGGTCGCCCGCGCGGAGGGCCTGACATTTACCGCGGAGGACGGTGTCTTCGCCGTCGTCGTCCAATATCCTTCAGGCGACGGGAGTATCACCGACTGGCGGCAGCATATCCCCGGGATGCAGGCGAACGGCGCGCACGTCATCATGATCGCCGATATTCTTGCCCTGACGCTTCTTGTTCCGCCGGGTGAACTCGGCGCGGATGTCGCCGTCGGGAGCACGCAGCGGTTCGGTGTGCCCATGGGCTGCGGCGGTCCGCACGCGGCCTACATGGCTGTGAAGGATGAACTGAAGCGCAAGCTCCCGGGGCGTCTCATCGGTGTCAGCGTGGACAGCCACGGCGCGCCCGCCATGCGCCTCAGTCTGCAAACCCGCGAGCAGCACATCCGCCGCGACAAAGCCACCAGCAACATCTGCACCGCCCAGGTTCTCCTCGCGGTCATGGCCGGCATGTACGCCGTCTGGCACGGGCCGGAGGGATTGAAGAAGATCGCCCGGCGGATCCATGATCATACTGCTGTGCTCGCGGCTTCTCTAACGGCCGCGGGGCTGGAAGTGAACGACACTTTCTTCGACACCTTCACCGTTTCCGTTCCTGGCAAAGCCGCAGCACTCCATGCCGCCGCGCGCGGGAAAGGCTATAACCTGCGCGAAGTGGATGCCGATCATATCTCTCTTACGTGCGATGAACTTACGACGGGCCTGGATATTCCGGTTCTCGCCGCCATCGTGGCGGGGGCTTCCAGCCCCCCGGTTGCGTTGAAAAACCGGTGGGCCGGAAGCCCACTCCACATCCCCCGCACCTCTACTTTCCTAAAACAGGAAGTTTTCCACCGCTATCACACTGAGCACGAACTTCTCCGCTACCTCCACCGCCTCGCGGCCAAAGACCTGACGCTCTGCGACAGCATGATCCCGCTCGGCTCCTGCACGATGAAGCTCAACGCGTCCTCCGTGATGATGCCGCTCTCATGGCCGGAGGTATCCCAAATGCACCCACTGGCCCCCGCCGATCAACTCGCCGGCTACGATGCGATGATCGCGCAGTTGGAGGCATGGCTTTCAGAGATCACCGGATTCGCCGCCTGCTCCGTCGCGCCCAATGCAGGCAGTCAGGGTGAATACGCCGGCCTGCTGGCGATCCGGGCGTGGCACCGCAGTCGCGGCGGCGCGCACCGCGACGTGTGCCTCATCCCCGTTAGCGCCCACGGGACGAATCCCGCCAGCGCGGTCATGGCCGGGATGAAAGTGGTGCCGGTGAAGTGCGACGCCGAGGGCAACATTGATGTCGCCGACCTCACCGCGCAGGCCGTTACCCACGCGGCGAATCTCGCTGCACTGATGATCACCTATCCGTCCACGCACGGCGTGTTCGAGGAAACCATCCGTGACATCTGCGGCATCATTCACGACCACGGCGGTCAGGTTTATATGGACGGCGCAAACATGAACGCCCAGGTCGGCCTGACAAGTCCTGGCCTCATCGGTGCGGACGTCTGCCATCTCAACCTGCACAAGACCTTCTGTATCCCTCACGGCGGAGGCGGCCCGGGAGTTGGCCCGGTCTGTGTCGCGGCACATCTTGCACCGTTTATTCCGGGGCGCGGCAGCGTGGGCAGTGTCGTCAGCGCACCCCACGGCAGCGCCAGCATCAACACCATTCCCTGGATGTACATCCGCATGATGGGCCCGGATGGTCTGACGGAAGCGACGAAGCTCGCGATCCTCAACGCCAACTACATCGCCTGCCGTCTCGCGCCGGCCTTCCCCGTGCTCTACAAAGGCCGCAACGGGACTGTCGCCCATGAGTGTATCATTGATGTCAGGCCGTTTAAAGAGACTGCCGGCGTCAGCGTCGAGGATGTTGCCAAGCGGCTCATTGATTACGGCTATCACGCCCCCACGATGAGCTGGCCCGTCGCAGGTACCCTCATGATCGAGCCCACAGAAAGCGAGAGCCGCGTCGAGCTGGACCGTTTCTGCGAAGCCATGCTGGGCATTCACGCGGAGATCATGGCCATTCAGAACGGTCAGGCGGATCGCGAATCGAACGCTCTTCATCACGCCCCGCATACTGCCGCGTGCCTGCTCGCCGGCGAATGGACCCGACCGTACAGCCGCGAGTCCGCCGCTTTCCCGGACAAACATACCCGCATCCACAAATATTGGCCGCCCGTGGGCCGGGTGGACAATGTCTACGGCGACAAAAATCTTGTCTGTACGTGCGACAGCGTGGAAGCCTACGCCGCGAAGTGACCGCCGCCCGGTCTCCGGATTCGCTTGTCAGGCAAAAGCTTGACTTCCTCCGGGTCTACCGATAGCCAGGGCGTATATGAAACGCCCGGTTCTTTCTCACGTGCTTTTTTGGTTGGGGATATATGCCATTCACGTCACCGGGGCCACAGGTCAGGAGATAAGCGGCGCGGCGGGCGTGGAAGCGAAGCTCGGGCCCTTGCTCAAAGGCAAGATACTTTTACTCTCATCAAAGCCAGGCTCAGCTGCGACCGACTTTCATGTCACGGTCTCCGGGGGTGGGCTAACGGTTGACGGCGGCCGTGCTTCCGGGTGGGATTTTTTGCGCCGTGCGTGACGAGAGCACGGGACTGGTGATTTCCGCCTCCAACGCCGGTTGGGCGGTCGCGCCCTCCCTGGAGCGGCCAGGCTGGCTGGAAGTATTTGCAGGGAACACGACTGAATTTACATTCGACCTTAAGGAGCGGGCTGTGGGATGGGCTCCACTGGGGATCATGACTGACCCGTCCTTCACGGGCAGGGTACACTTTGACCTAACCGAGGGCATGCGGCGGTTTCTGGCTGGTAAGGACATTTCCTCGATTTCAGCCAAACCAAACGGAGACCGCTGGCTGCTTTCGGTGGGAGCACCGGGCATTGCGGATATTTACGAATTTGATTTCAAGGAGGCCTGGCCGGTGACTGCCGCCTTGAGCCGTCGGGGGGATTCCGACACCAACACGATGGCCTTCGCGACGGGACCGTCTGTGGTGAAGGCCTGCAGCAGGCTAACTATCGAAAATCTGTATGCGCTGGGGCTTCCCGTGAGAGTAACACACCAGGCCCCGGCACAATGGATGGTGGCCAAAGACGGCGATATTGCTCCCGGAAGTCCTTTATATACAAAGTTTGAAAGGGAGTGCATGCCGCTGCTGCAACCGTTGCGGGGCACGATGGAGTCCGCAGCGTCGAACACTGTTGGCAAGTGGCCGGCAGAGGTGAAAGCCGCGGCGGCGAAACTGGGCACGCTTCTGCCGCCGCCCGTCATGACCCAACTGAAACCGCCGGCGAACACGCCTAAAGAAGATGACCGCCCGGAAGAGCCGGAATATCCACTTCCGGGCGACATGCCGGTGACCGTTCCCATCCTCAGGAATAACAGCACTACCGCCGTTGTCGAAGTGGCTATTGACAGGAAGACCCACCGGTTCGTCATCGATACCGGTGCTACAAATTCGTCGATTTCTGACGGAGCTTCCACTCGTGCCATCGGCTTCAAAGAGGAGTTTGACCGGGGCACTATGGATCTCGAAAAGACCAGCGCGACGTTGAAGAAACGCAAGCTGACGGAGATTGGCATTGGACCGTGGAAGTTGCGGGAGATTTCGTTCGTTCAGTCCAACTACGGCGGAGAAATCCATCCTTCATGCAGCGGTGTCATCGGGTGCGACATCCTCTCGCAACACCCGTTCACTCTGGACTGGCAGGCGGGAACCCTAACGTTTTACCCGCGGCCAAAGTTTCAGCCTCCATCCGGCGCGAAGGAAACGAAACTAACATTCCTGAGTGGAACGCCCGTCGCCGAGGCCAGTGTTACCGGCATCGGAAAGTTCTCTGCCCTTCTCGATACGGGTTACTCGGGGTTTTTGTTGATGAAAGAGTCCCGGGCGCGTGAAGCCGTCAAAGGATTGCGGACTTGGCAGCGCATTCTCAGAGTGCCGTCGGGCTCGTCCGTCGGCCGCTGTTATGCATGGCTTGCGGACCGTCCCCTGGAATTGCCTTTTGGGGGCGTCGTGGAGGTGCCTGTCGTGGAAGTGTCCGGGAGTTCCCTCCTGGAGAAGGTAGAGGGTGTCGCCGGCGCCGGGGTGCTGCTTCACTTTCGCCTGACGTTTGATTTGCGCGGCGAACGGCTCTGGGGTGAATCCTCGCCTGACGTTTTCGTGATGCCCGCCGATCCGGACAAACCGGATGCGTTCGGCATGCCGCCGATATTCAGCGCTCTCGGATCCGGAGAGGTTGCTGCAGTGGACAAATTGCTCGCGGCGGGAGCTGCGGTAGCAACGGTTGACAATACGCACCCGGCGGGTCTCGCACTGGGAGGCCTCGGAGATGTTGGGCTGGCCATTCGGCTCATGGAAAAGGACACGGCAGGCACCTGGAAAAAATCCAACGTGCTCAACGCAGCGGTTCACGGCGGGCACACGACGCTGGTGGACTGGCTGCTCAGCCATGGCGTGGACCGGGAGGCCAGCGCCGGGATTATCAACTATGCTGCCCGGAATGGAGATATCGAAACCGCCCGCCGTCTGCGTGCCGCCGGATATTTATTTGCCACAAAGGTTCTTCACGCGGGCACCACTGCGGTATCCGCAAAGCAGGCGGACTTCCTGGCGTGGATGCTTAAAGAGGAGCCGTCCATCACCGGGGATCTCATCGCACTGCAGGAGTCTTCACGCGAGCGCACCCGGCTCCTCAACATTGCCGCCGGCAAAGGCGAAGCCGCCTGCGTGAAGGTGCTTCTTGATGCCGGAGCCGATCCACTGCTGCCTGATGAGACGAGTCTCAAAAACACGCCCCTGGGCAATGCAGCGGGAGTGGGCCATGCCGCAGTAATTCGGACGCTCCTTGGAGTCGTAAAGATAAAGGATGTGGCGGCCCTGTCCTTCCCCGGGCCTCTCCACATGGCGATCCTGCAACCTGACTGCATCCGCATTTTGCTGGAAGCCGGAATGCCGGCCGACTCCGGAGACGAAAAGAGGCCCACTCCACTGCTCCTGTGTGCCTTGTCCGCCGCTCAATCCAAAGACCGGGGGGAGCGCGCCGCGCTTGGAAGCAGTGCCGCAGCACTCATACGAGCCGGCGCAAATGTCGAAGTGTCAGCCGGTGGAGAACTCAACCACAACCTCGTAGACATCTTTTCCAACGCAGGTCTCGCAGAGCCTCTCAAACTGGTGCTCGACAAAGGTCTTGACTCGAATGGAAACGCCGCCGCCGTGGCCGCCGCTGCAGAATTCGGCGAAGTGGAGGTGCTCCGCATGCTTCTTGCCGCCGGCGCGGATGTTCACCGGCCGAATTCCAATGGAGGCACGGCTCTGCTACTGGCAGTTTCCAACGGGCACACCTCCTGTGTTCGTGAACTCCTTCTGCACAACGCGGACGCCCGCCAAATCGTTCCCGACGACTCCGGCAATACGCTGATGCACCAGGCCTCACGCTATAATGATCCCTTCCTGCTGAAGACTCTCGCTGATGCCGGCACACTCATTGATACTCCCAACAAAGCGGACATAACGCCGCTCCAGGTGGCCATTGAGTCCCGGACACTGCTCGCCGTGCGCTTTTTACTGGCACACGGAGCCAGTCCTAACGGCAGTGGATTTTCGGCCGCGGACATGGCCGAATACCTGTCTCCAAAATATCCCGCTCTGCAGAGCGAGGTGAGGGAGGCTGCGGCGAAGAGGAAGTAGGAACGCGGGACGGTCCGTCACGGCGCCGGCGGCAGCACCAGCAGGCGGATGAACTGGCGGTCACCGGTGCGCGGCACGGTGCTCGTGATGATTTCGACAAATTGATCATCGCTGACCATGGCGTTTACCGGCGTCACGGTCGTCCAGTTGCTTCCGTCGCTCGAAGTCTGCACCTGAACGGTGATATCGGTGGCGGCTTTGTTCCTGCGCCAGGTGATGGCGATCGTGCTCGC
>JANNVM010000052.1:0-3222 GCA_031414455.1 Verrucomicrobiota bacterium | reverse complement strand
GTTGAACCACACGCGGAGGCGGAGGTCGGCATTGGCATAAACGGACGCGGGCACGGCGGTCATGTTCGCCAGCGAGGTATCGCCGAGCAGCGCGGAATAGAGGCCTTTCGTCACCGGGAGCGACACGGCGGCGGTCGGCGGCGAACCGGCGGTGCTGCTGCCGTTGTTGCTCCAGTAGGACACCGTGCCCGCGGCATTGACCAAAGCGAACTTGAACTGCCCGGTGCCGTCGAAGTTCACCCCATTCACGGCCACGCGGCCCTGGTGGGGAATCAAGTTAGGCACCTGGGCGGCGAGCGGGGAGGTGAGCAGTAAGCAGACAAAGGCGAGCGAACGGCGGTTCATGGCTGGTTATTTCTGATTGGCAGTGGTAGTCACGGGACGGCTCAGGCTGCGCTCCATCGCGGCCAGTCGGGCCTCAAGGCTCGCATTTTGTTTGGCGAGCGCCTCGCGTAAAGCTTTTGTTTCCTCCTGTAGCCGGGCGATCTCCGCGTCCTTGTTTTTAATCTTCTCAGTGAGTTTATCATTCAGCCCCTTGATGGCTGCAAGGGCCACGCCGTCGGCATCCACCATGCTGATATGTTTGTCGTCCGCACCTGCGCCGAACGCGGCGTGAAAATCCTGCGCCATCGGGCCGATATGCGGCGTGCCGGCATCGTCTTTGTAATTCCACCGGCTCACCGGCAGCGCGGCCACTTTCTCTAGGATTTCCCGCGCGTTCACTGGCTGGATCTTTTCTTTCCGGTTCCGGTCACTGCTGCTGACGAACGTGCCGCGCACAGTCAATCCGCCTGAACTGAGGCGCATGAGTTCCACTCCGCCGCCCGGGTTGTACTGGGCGTCGTTGTGAACCCCGCCCTGATACCATGCGAAGGCTCCCTGAGCCGCGCCGTTCGTGCGGAAATAGGTCGTCAACGACTGCACACCGATGCCGTGCTCGCCATTCCAAAGTTCCAGCATCTGCCGCAGCGGGCCGGTGCTGAAATTGAGGTTCCGCTGCAGCCAGGCGTCCCCGTCCTGCTCCAGGGAGAGGACATTGGCCGAGCCGTTGAAGAAGTTCATCACGGGTGCCGCGCCAGGCCCGAGCGCGATGTCCCACACCGGGCCTCCGCCTGATTGCATCCGCAGGCGCGACCATTCGTTGGCCGCGGTTTGTGACAGGAAGAGTTGCGGCTGCGTGAAGTTGCCACCCGTCGCGATGGTCTGGCCGCCCTGGAAAGTATTGGCCCCGCTGCGCAGGGCGACCGTCGAAGGGAGACGGGCCACGTCGAGGGTGCCTGTCAGACTGGCTGACGGCACACTGGTCAGTGCGGTAGCCGGGACATTGCCTGTCAGGCTGGCGGCAGGGACACTGGTCAGTGCTGCGGAAGGCACGCTGCCAGTGAGGCTGGCCGCAGGGACACTGGTCAGCGCTGCGGAAGGCACGCTGCCATTGAGGCTGGCCGCGGGGACGCTGGTCAGCGCTGCAGACGGCACGCTGCCAGTGAGGCTGGTAGCGGGGACGCTGGTTAAGGTCGCTGCGGGGATGTTGCCAGTGAGCTGGCCGGCGCTCAGATTGGACAGTCCAGCGCCGTTTCCGGTGATCATGCCATTGACGTGCAGCGCTGAATTGGGACTCGTGGTGCCAATGCCGACGGAGCCGTTGCCCAGGATGGTCATGAGTTCATTGCCGGCCGGCGCGTCGAGGAATGAGAAGCGGGCCCCCACCCCTCCCAGGTGCAACCGGAACTGGCTGTTACCGATTCCCAGGCCGTAGGTTTGGATCGCGCCTGTATCGAAAAGCGCGAGCAGCGTATTCCCTTCGCGGGCACCGAGCGAGAGCGGGAAGTTCGGAGTGGACGTGCCGATGCCGACGTTACCTGACGCACGATAAACATTGCCGTCATCTGGGGTCCATTGTGAACTCAGCCCCCATCCTCCACTGCCATAGGTGAATGACGCGGATTCCACCCCGACCGTATTAAATGTGGCCCCGGAGGTATAGAGGCTGCCGTTCCAGACACTTGCGAGCAATTTATTGCCATCAGCTGAAGAGGCCACGTCCCTCCATTGCCTTGTTCCTCCGCGGGGAGACCACGTTTCCCCTCCATCCACAGACACGTAAAGCTGCTGATTATCAGCCGCAGCCAGGAGTTTCATGCCATCCGCAGAAGAAGCCACGCCCTCCCAGATCCTGCTCTCTTCCCGCGGCGTCCAGGTAACCCCGGAATCAGTGGAAATTAGCAAGGGCGTGCCGGAAACAGCAGCGATAAGCCGGGTGCCATTCGCGGAGGAAGCAAGATCATTCAAGTTCGGGGCGTCTAGCCGCTGAGTCCACGTCACGCCGGAATCAGCAGAGGTAAAAATGTAACCGTCGCCGGATGCGACAAGTTTGGTTCCATCCGCGGATGATGCCACAGCCCGCCATTGCCTGACTTGTTCCCGCGGAATCCATGTTGTTCCGTAATCTACTGAAGTGTAAAGTCGGTCACCGTTTGTGACTGCAATCATTTTGCTCCCGTCTGCAGACATGGCCACGCCCCGCCATATACGGTTTTGCTCGCGGACATTCCAGGTTACTCCGGAATCGCCGGAAATCCAAAGTTGCCCGCCGCTCACTCCAGCGATGAGGCGACTCCCGTCTGCGGAAGATGCCATTGCCCAGGCTCCAATTGGCGCACGGAAAACCCATGTTTGCCCCGAGTCGGATGAAGTGAACAATAAACCGCTTGCCGGAGGTTGTGACGCGGAGGCGACCAGTTTGGTTCCATCGGCGGACGACGCCACCGCCCGCCAGGCTCTGACCTGTTCCCGCGGAGTCCACGCATCAGGGTTAAAGATGGCCGTGCCGGTCCCGCCGCTGCTGATGTTCACCACATCGCCGATCTCAGCAGTTGTGGGCAAATTGAAAGTGGTGGTCCCGCTTCCGGTGGCGATGTAATTCGTGTTGGGTGCCACGCTCTGAGTAGCGCCAGTCACCTGGACCGCGGCTGGCGTGGTACCGGGTGCCAGCTTTGCGGAAGTGACCGCACCATCCGGCAAGTAGCCATTCGGCGCGACGCGCTGATCCGGCGTGAGCTGCTGGAAACCGAGCGTGCCGTTGTTGAACCACACGCGGAGGCGGAGGTCGGCATTGGCATAAACGGACGCGGGCACGGCGGTCATGTTCGCCAGCGAGGTATCGCCGAGCAGCGCGGAATAGAGGCCTTTCGTCACCGGGAGCGACACGGCGGCGGTCGGCGG
>JANNVM010000051.1:0-7590 GCA_031414455.1 Verrucomicrobiota bacterium | reverse complement strand
AGACCTCCAACAGTTCCTCCCGACGGACGTTTCCCGCCGTGACAGGAAGGAATCCGCTCGGCTGAATATCGCCGGTGTGGGAGACGAAGACGAAGCCGTTGCCGTCGTTGACCGGCAGAATCCGGGGACGCGGCAGGCCCGCGAGACGCTTCCACTGCTGCAGGAGCACGCGGCGAAAATGCTGACCTTCGGTTGTCTTGACGGGATACGGCACGCGGAGCGACAGTTCGGCGAGACGCTCAAAGAGCATTTCCATTTCCAGCGCGGTAAGCAGATCACTCGATTTGGCCCGGCCCGTGGGCACCAGCTGGAAAACACTCCAGAGCGAAGGCTTGATCTCACCGAGCAGCGCCACAAAGGCGTCGAATTCGCAGAGGTTTTGCCGCGTGAAGGTCGTGTTGATCTGGACCTCGATCCCGGCATCGCGCGCCGCAACCACGGCCTCCATGGTACGATCCCAGGTGCCGGGCACACCGCGAAAGGCGTCGTGTGTTTCCGCGCCGGCGCCGTCGAGCGAAAGCGAGACCCGCTTGAGCCCGGCGTCACGAAAGCGGCGGAGATCGGCCTCAAGAAAACGTGGTGTGGCGCTCGGGCTGAGCGAAACCGTCAGGCCGCGCCCGGTGGCACCGGAGATAATATCAAGGAGATCCTCACGCATCATCGGATCGCCGCCCGTCAACACAAAGACCTTCGGTGCCGCGCGCGCCACCTGGTCAAGAAATCCCGGCACCTCGCCGGCTTTGAGTTCCCTCGGATCGCGGCGGGCATTCGCCTCGGCCCGGCAGTGCCGGCACGCCAGTTCACACGCCCGGGTGACTTCCCAAATAACAATGAACGGGCGCTCGGCCCACAGTGGTCGCGTCATCATGGCGGCACCCTAAGCACGGCCGGAACGTCGCTGCATTGACGCCGGTCAAGCTTTTGTCCACACCGGTAAATTGATCTGCGTCAACCCGCGCAAACGATCACCGGGAGGAGCGCCCAAGCCCCGCCGTAGGGGGCCGGACGACTTACGCTACCGGCTTATGAAAAAACTGACAAAGACACTGTGCGGCGTGCTGGCGCTGACCGCCTGCCACCGGGCACGGGCCGCCGGGGTGAGCTTCAACCGGGACATCCGTCCGATCCTTTCGGACACCTGCTACCAGTGTCATGGCTTTGACCCGGGGAAGCGGAAAGGCGGGCTGCGGCTCGACACTCCGGAGGGCGCGCTCGCGACCGGAAAAAGTGGTGCCGTGGCGATCACGCCGGGTGATCCGGAGAAGAGCGAAGTGTGGCAGCGGATCCTCACGGAGGACGAGGACGATCACATGCCGCCGGCCAAGTCTCACAAGGTGCTGACAGCTTCTCAGAAAGAGAAAATCAAACAGTGGATCGTCGAAGGCGCGAAATTCCAGAAGCACTGGTCGCTGGAGGCTCCGGTGAAAGCCGCGCTGCCTCCGGAGGTCGTGGGAGGCAACGCGATTGATGCGTTCATTCAGGCCCGCCTCGGATTGGAGAAGCTGACGCCGCAGCCGGAAGCGGATCGCGCGACGCTCATCCGGCGCATCACTTTTGATCTGACAGGACTGCCGCCGTCGCTGGCGGAGGGGGACGCCTTTCTGGCGGATCAACAGCCCGGCGCATGGGAGCGTGTGGTGGACCGCCTGCTGGACAAACCGCAATACGGTGAGCATATGGCCCGGCACTGGCTGGATGTAGCCCGCTACGGCGATACTCACGGCCTGCACCTCGACAATGAGCGGCAGATGTGGGCGTATCGCGACTGGGTCATCGGCGCGTTCAACCGCAACCTGACTTTCGACCGCTTCACCATCGAACAACTCGCCGGCGACTTGATCCCTAACGCCACCCGCGACCAGCAGATCGCCTCCGGATTCAACCGCTGCAATGTGACCACCAGCGAGGGAGGTTCGATCAATGAGGAATTTGTCTATCGCTACACGGTGGACCGCACGGTGACGACGATGCAGACGTGGCTGGGTCTCACGGCGGGATGCGCGACCTGTCATGACCATAAGTTCGATCCGCTGACGACCCGGGATGTTTACTCCATGTATGCCTTCTTCCACAGCGCGGCGGATCCGCCCATGGACGGCAACGCGTTGAACACCCCGCCGGTGCTGAAACTTCCCGGGCCGGAGCACGGAAAGCGCCTTGCGGAAATCGAGGCCGCGCAGGCGGAGACCTCCAGACGCATCGGGGAGGCGCTCGCGAAACTCGCCTATCAGGATCCCGCGGCGGCCTCTCCTCCGCCGTCTCCCCAGGAGTCGGAAACGGTTTGGATGGATGATGATTTTCCCGCCGGGGCGACCCCGCAGACAAATGCCGGGAATCATGTCCTGACGTGGATCAACAAGGACCAGGGGCCGGTCTTCAGCGGCACCCGCGCGCTCAAACGCGGCGGCAAAGATCTGGCGCAGGATTTCTACCAGGGCGGTGCCGTGCCCCTCACAGTACCGGCGGCGGCGCGGATCTTTGTGAACGTATTCCTCGATCCCGCCGACCCGCCGGAGGCGGTGATGATTCAGTTTTACACGTCAGGATGGCTGCACCGGGCGGTGTGGGGCCGGGCGGAGGCCATTCCCTACGGAGCGATCAACACCACCGAGCGCTACGCTGCCGGCGATCTTCCCAGCGCAGGCCGCTGGTGGCGCCTGGAAGTGGAGGCGGAGAAACTGGGCCTCAAACCCGGCGGCCAGATCACCGGCATGGCCTTCACCATTCACGGCGGCACGGCTTTCTTTGATCAGTTAGGCGTGGCGGCGCGGACTGATGCGGCATCCGACCCCGCACAGTCGTTTCTGGCGTGGGCCCGGACGAAGGAGGGCAAGGACACGCAGGGACTGCCCGCCGACATCAACAGCATCCTGAAAACGGCCGTGGAAAAGCGGGACGCCGCGCGGCAACAACAGGTGCTCCACTATTATCTGGAGAATGTGTTCGCGGGCGCGAAGGTCGCGATGGACCCGTTGCTCGCGGCACGCGCGAAGCTGGACGGGGAGAAGCGGGAGTTGGAGGCGAAGGTGCCTTCGACGTTTATCATGGCTGAACTGCCTCAGATGCGGGAGAGCTTTGTGATGACGCGCGGGGCTTACGACAAGCCCGGCGAGCGCGTGTCCCGCAATGTGCCGGCCTTCCTGCCGCCCCTGCCGAAGGAAGTGAAAAATCCGACGCGGCTCGACCTCGCAGCATGGCTGATGGCACCGGAGCAGCCACTCACCGCGCGCGTCACGGTGAATCGTTTCTGGCAGCAGTTCTTTGGCGTGGGTCTGGTGAAGTCAGCGGGCGATTTCGGTTCCCAGGGTGCGCTCCCGAGCCATCCGGAACTGCTCGACTGGCTGGCGGTTGCCTTTCGCGAGTCCGGCTGGGATGTGAAGAAACTCGTGCGACTGATGGTGACGTCCGCGGCCTACCGGCGCAGTTCGGCGGCACCGTCCGCCGCATGGCAGGCGGACCCGGAGAACCGGATGCTGGCTCGCGGGGCGCGTTTTCGCATGGACGCGGAGGTGCTGCGGGACAACACGCTGGCGCTCTCCGGCCTCCTTGATCCGGCCATGGGCGGCCGGGGAGTCATGCCCTTTCAGCCGCCCAACATCTGGGAGCCGGTGGGCTACGCGGACAGCAACACACGCTTCTACAAACAGGAGCACGGCAGCGCACTGTATCGCCGCAGCATCTATGTCTTTCTGAAGCGCACTGCCCCGCCGCCGTTCATGGCCACTTTCGATGCCCCGAGCCGCGAGCAGTCCTGCTCCCGCCGTGAGCGCAGCAACACGCCCATGCAGGCGCTGCAATTGCTCAATGACGTGCAGCATTTTGAGGCGGCGCGCGTTTTTGCGGAGAAAATCCTGACAAACGGTGCCGCGAAAACGCCGGAGGAGCGCATCATCCTCTCCTGCCGCATGATCCTGGCCCGCAGCCCGCAGCCGCAGGAAACGGAAACGATCCGCGCCCTTCTGGACCGTCACCTCACGCGCTACGAGGCGGATCCCGCCGCAGCGAAAAAGGTGTTGGCCAACGGCGAGAGCAAACCCGCTGACACCCGTCTGAACGAAGCGGATTTTGCCGCATGGACGCTCACCGTCAACATCCTCATGAACCTTGACGAGACCATCACGCGCCACTGAGCCGCATGGAAACCCCTTCCCCAACGAGACGAAATATGAACCCGGTCACTGAACATCACCTCCTGCAAACCCGCCGTCAATTCTTCGGGCAAACCGGCCTGCGCCTCGGCGGCCTTGCCCTCGCGGAGCTGATGGGCGGATCGCTCACGCGCGCGACGGAAGCCGCCGCCAGAGTGCATCCTCCATTGCCGGACTTTCCTCACTTCCCTGCGAAGGCGAAGCATCTCGTCTACCTGCACATGAACGGCGGGCCCTCGCAGCTTGATCTGTGGGACTACAAGCCTGATCTGCAAAATTTCTTCGACCGTGACCTGCCGGAATCCGTGCGCAGCGGCCAGCGCATCACCACCATGACCAGCGTCCAGAGCCGGCTGCCGCTCGCGCCCTCCATGTTCAAATTCAGCCAGGCCGGCCAATGCGGCCGCTGGATCAGCGAACTGCTGCCCCACACTGCCAAAGTCGTAGATGAAATCGCTCTCATCAAAACCGTCCACACCTCCGCCATCAATCACGATCCCGCCTGCACGTTTATCATGACCGGACGCGAGATTCCAGGCTTTGCCAGCATCGGCTCCTGGCTTTCCTATGGTCTCGGCAGTGAGAGCAATGACCTGCCGGCTTTCGTGGTGCTCACTCCCAACTGGTCCTCCAAAGCCGCGGCCCAGGCTCTCTTCACCCGGATGTGGAGCAGCGGGTTCCTGCCTACCAAATACACGGGAGTGACGCTGCGCACGGCGGGCGACCCCGTACTCTACCTCCAGAATCCCGACGGGGTGAGCCGGGACGACCGGCGTCTGGGGCTGGACACGCTGCAAAAGCTCAACACCACGGCATTCGAGACCTGCGGCGATCCGGAAATCCAAACGCGCATCTCCCAGTATGAGATGGCGTTCCGCATGCAGGCCTCCGTGCCGGAGTTGACGGACCTTAGCAAGGAATCGCCGGCGACGCTGGCGCTCTATGGCCCGGAGGTAAATATGCCCGGAACCTTTGCGGCCAGTGCGCTGATGGCGCGGCGCCTCGTCGAACGCGGCGTGCGCATGGTGCAAATCCTGCACCGCGGCTGGGATCAGCATGGCAACCTCCCGAAGGACATCGCCGCACAGTGTCTCGATACGGATCAGGCGACCGCGGCGCTCATTCTGGATCTCAAGCAGCGCGATCTGCTCAAGGACACGCTCATCGTCTGGGGTGGTGAATTCGGGCGCACGGTCTATTCCCAGGGCGTTCTCACAAGGACCAACTACGGACGGGATCACCATCCGCGGAATTTCTGCATGTGGATGGCCGGCGGCGGCATCAAGGGCGGCACGGTACTCGGAGAAACGGATGACTTTTCCTACAACGCCATTCTCGACCCCGTCCACGTGAACGATCTCAACGCCACCCTCATGCACTGCATGGGCATAGACCATTCCCGATTCAGTTTCAAATTCCAGGGTCTCGATGCGCGGCTGACCGGCGTGGAGGCGGTGAAAGTGTTGAAGCAACTCCTCGCCTGAGCCCGGCCGGACAGGCCCCGGTTTGATCTGCATCAAGGATTTGCACGGAAATCCAACAGGATCCGTGTTGCCCTGCGTTCTCCTTTTGCTCCCCGCAAACACACTCACCACCTGCTCTTATGGCCCGCTATATCACACTCCTGAAATTCACCGAAAAAGGCTCCAGCAACATCAAGGAGTCCACCGCCCGGGCTCATGCCTTCGATGAACTCGCCGCAAAGTCCGGGGTGACCGTCGAAGGACAATACTGGACGATGGGCCGCTGCGACGGCGTGCTCGTTCTGAACGCGGACAGCGAACAGAAAATTCTGCATTTACTGGCTGAACTCGCCTCAAGGGGCAATGTTCGCACGGAGACGATGCAGGCATTTTCCGACAAGGAATTTGATGCCATCGCAAAATCCTGAATTGCCCGCCGCCCGGATCAGGGCCAGCAGACCGTCGCGTGCGCGAGCCTCGCCCTGTCGTTCGCCCGCGATGGTTTGGGCGCGCTGCAGTTAGGGACGTTTCACGGGAGGAACTTACGTCGCCTGACCCGCAGGTCCGCGCAGTTTTCCCCGCAGGTGCCTGTAGCCCACCAACTGACGGCTCTCCTCATCCCAAAGCCGAAGGCGAAGACTGCGCAGGCTGTCCGGCAGAGTGATCTTCCTGACACTTTGGAAAACCTCGTGGGACCGGTGGCAAGCTTCCAGATAGTAGTTGGGGATGCGCGGACTGAGGTGGTGGATGTGATGAAAGCCGATGTTGCCCGTGAACCACTGGAGAATCCGGGGCAGTTTGTAAAACGAACTGCCGGCGAGAGCCGCGGCCGTGTAGTCCCATTCCCCATGGTGGTCCCAGTAAACGTCTTCGAACTGGTGCTGGATATAGAACATCCAGACACCGGCAGTTCCGGCCACCATGGTGACCGGCAACTGGATCATCAGCCAGCCCTTGAAGCCGAGAGCCCAGATCAGCAGGCCGGACATTGTAAACACCGCGAGATTCATCCACCACACTGACATCCGCTCCCGTTTGCCGGCCTTCCGCGCGGGGAAGCGCTGATAGATCAGGAACAACACCAAAGGTGCCACGAGGAAAAGAATGAGAGGATTGCGCGCCAGCCGGTAGGCAAACCGCTTCCCGCGGGACGCCGCCAGGTATTCGTCCACTGTCATCGTCCAGATGTCTCCGGTGCCGCGGCGGTCCAAATCGCCGCAAGTCGCGTGGTGCAGCGAGTGTTCCCAACGCCAGTGGAAGTAGGGAGTGAACGTGAGCATTCCGGTAATGAAGCCGGTGATGTCACAGGCCAGCTTCGATTTGAAGAACGCCCCGTGGCCGCAGTCGTGGAAGATGATGAAGACGCGCACCAGAAACAAACCGGCCAGTCCGGCCAGAAGGAGCGTCACCCAGTACGGCCCGGAAAGGCTCCACGCCATCAGCACCCACAGCGCCACATAAGGAATGACCGAATTGGCAATTTGCCAAATCGACCGGGAAAGCGAGTGCGTTTGAAATCGGGACACAAGGGCCTTCCACTCGGCGATGGAAGGAAATGCAGGACTGGCGGCAGCGGGTTCGGTTGGTGTACTGGTCATAAATCGTTGATGTCTGTCGAATGGGGAGGAAATGGCACGGGCGGGTTCAGGCTGAAACCAAAAGGGGCCCTCTAATGGCTGTGGAGCCCTTCGAGCTTGCTTTCAAATGCAAATACACAGGCAGCCCGGGGGGGCCAACCGGTCCTACGGCGCGAGACATTCAATGGCCCATGGGCCTTCGCCGGTGCGGGAATACTGGAACCGGTCGTGCAGCCGGTGCGGGCCGCCCTGCCAGAATTCGATGGTTTCCGGATTCACCCGAAATCCGCCCCAGAACGACGGCAGCGGGATCTTTCCGGCGCTGAATTTCTCTTTGAGCTTCGCCCATTCCATCTCCAAAACCTTGCGCGAGGAAATGGCACGGCTCTGCTGCGAGGCCCA
>JANNVM010000050.1:0-2135 GCA_031414455.1 Verrucomicrobiota bacterium | reverse complement strand
CTCTCCGATTCTCCAGGTGGATACTTATCCCCTAACCATCTACTCCGCCGCTGCCGTGCAGGAACTGCACCGCGAGAATGAGGAACTCAAGGCCGCGCTGTCAGAGCAAAGAAAGACCCTCGCGGGCCAGGAGCAGCGCCTGCTCAAGCTGGAGGCCGCACTAACCGGAAAGTAGAATCATGAAGCGGCTGCCCTTTTTCGTCTGTTTCCTCCTGATGACGCGGGCCGTTGTCGCCGGCACCAGTGCGAACTACAGCCTCGCGCCCGACGCCGTGGACGGCGGCGGACTGCGCGGCACCAGCTCGAACTACACGCTCAATGCCTCCGCCATGGCGGGAAACGCCGGTGCCTCAGCGAACTACACCGCGCGCACCGGATTCGCCGGCCAATTGGAAGAGCCCGCGGGTTTTTACGCCGTGGCGATCTCTATCACCGCGATACCGGCTACGGTAAATGAAGGCAGCACCAGTCAGCTCAGCGCGACGCTGCACTACTCCGACAACACCACTGTCCCGCTGGCCGCCGGCAGCGTCACATGGAGCGTGCAGAGCGGCCCGCTCAACGGCGTCAGCGCCGCTGGACTTGGCACTGCCGGCACCGTCTATGAGAATACCCCGGCCGTGGCAAGGGGCACGTATCAATCGTTCACGACAATCGTGAACCTGACGGTTCTCGACATTCTTCCTGACAACTATGACGAGTACGGCGGCGACGGCATCCCCGATGTCTGGCAGGTGCTCTACTTCGGCCCTCACAACCCGCGGGGCCTTCCGCTGGAGGATCCCGATGCCGACGGCTGGAACAATCGCTTCGAATACCACGCCTGCCTCGTGCCCACCGACCCGCTCTCAACGTTCTCCCTGAGTATCACCGATGCGCCCGGCGGCGGCCATGCCATCACTTTCTCGCCGCGCTTTTCGGGGTGCACCTACACTTTGATGGGCAGCAGCGACCTCTCCCTCTGGGTTCCCATCTCCGGCACCGTCACCGATGCCGGGTTCGTGCGCACGGTCCTCGATCCCGCCGGCACCGGAGACAGGCGCTTCTATTTCATCCAGGTCCAGCGGCAGTAGTCAACCCTTGGTGCGAAGCGTACGAAATCTCCTGATTTGCATCGCCGGAAAAAGGGCGCACCTGTCGTGCGCGTTTCAATCCATCCTCCACGACTTATGGCTGACTACATTGACATCCTGAATCCGTTCTCAGAAATTGCCCGCCATGCGGAACGGCTGGTGCTCCGGAAAGGGAAAGAGAGTCTGGCGCGGGCGGGTAAAGCGGCCCTTCAAAAAGCCACGCAGCCGGTGCTGGACACGGCGGGGTTCGTAAAACGCTCGGCGACCACCGTGGATAAGAGTGTGGGGTTTGCCACCACCGTCTTTTGTGCTGCGCCGGCGCTCTGGATTTCTGAGAGCGATTGGGCCGGCCAGGCGATCCTGGCTCGTTACCTCAGCGGGCGCGGAGACTGGTCCATTTCCGATGATCCGAAATGGACGGCTTACATGCAGGCCAGCTCGCTGCTGCGTCGTCAGGTGAATGACAAACTCGGCGAAATCGTGAAGAGCAGCGCGGCGACCCGCAAGCCAGGGCTGAATGAGGTAATCAACGCCGTGTTTCATGCGGAAGTGGAGAATGGAGAGGGGATCGTGGGGTACCAGTATCTGCATGGCACAAACAAGAGCACCGGCGACTTCAAGGTCCAGGGAGCGCTTCACACTGTTCACATCTCCACTGCGGGAAACGTGGAATTCTCCGCCACTCTCAGGTTGACGTGGAATGACATGATTGATCCCAATCCGACCTACAAGTCGGATACAATGAAAAGCCGCTATGCGGAGGCCTGCACGCTGGGACGCGCCGCCGCTTACCGAATTTCCATCTCATGGAAGGAAACCCGAAAGGTCCTCTGGAATGCCAGTGCCTCGTATCTCCGCGATAAATAATTTCTGAGGGGACCGTGTCCGTCATTCCGCCGTCGGTGCAGAGCAGCCCGCTCTCCAGCATCAGTGCTTCGGGTCTGGTCACCGCCGCCGCGGATTTCTGATTGTGCTTACACATTGATGGGCAGCAGCGACCTCACTCTCCGGGCCCCTGTTACCGGCACCATCACGGATGCGGGTTTCGTGCGCACGGTCCTC
>JANNVM010000049.1:0-9514 GCA_031414455.1 Verrucomicrobiota bacterium | reverse complement strand
TCAGATGGAGAAAAGCCCGGAGGCGGGCAAGCTGATTGTCGTCTGGGTGGTGTGGGCGGCCTATGTGCTGCTCGGTCTTTATGAACAATGGCGCGGCATGTCCGCGCGGCGCGCAGCGTGGGCGGCGGCGGGCTGTTTCCTGCTCGCGGTGGTTAGTCTGTGGTTTGTCACTCCCCGGTAATATTCATGATTTTCTGTTTCGGACTCAGTCACGCGACCGCTCCGGTGGAACTACGGGAGCGTGTGGCCGTGCCGGCGAAGGAGGTGCCGGGCGCCGTACAGGAGCTTGTTGCGCTCGACGGCGTGCGGGAGGCCGTGGTGCTCTCAACATGCAATCGCGTCGAAATATACGCCCGTGCCGATTCACCTGACGGCACCACTCAGGTGGAGGCATGGCTTCGCCGCCGTTTCCAAATCGAGGACACGTCACCGTTCTTCCGCCACGAGCGCGAAGAGGCGGCGCGTCACCTGTTCGGTGTTGTCAGTGGCCTTGAGAGCATGGTCCTCGGGGAGACGGAAATCTTCGGTCAGGTAAAGGACGCCTACGCCGCCGCACAGCAGGCTGGCGGCACGGCGCGTGTGCTCAACAAGCTCTTCCAGCATTCGTTCCGCGTTGGCAAGATGGTGCGCAACAACACGGACATTCAGCGCGGTGCCACCAGCGTGGGATCGGTAGCGGTGGAACTCGCTGAGAAGATCTTCGGCGATCTCAAGGAGAGCCGGGTGATGCTGCTTGGCGCCGGCGAGATGAGCCGGCGCTGTGCGCAGAGCCTGCAGAGCCGCGGCGCGCGCGGCATCGTCGTTTCCAACCGCAGCCATGACCGCGCCATTGAGCTGGCGGCGGAGTTGTCAGGGCAGGCGCTGCATTTCGAGCAGTGGCCGGCGGAGGCCGCGCATGTGGATATCATCATCAGCAGCACCGCCGCGCCGCACACCGTCATCCATCCGGAACAGATTTTGCCGGCAATGCGCCGCCGCCACGGACGGCCGCTCCACATCATCGACATCGCCGTGCCCCGCGACGTCGAGCCCTCGGTGAATGATATGGAAGGCGTCTATCTTCACGACATCGACACCCGTGAAGCCATCGCCGGCGAAACCCGCGCGCGCCGCGAGCAGGAAATCGTGCGCTGCCGGCAGATCATTGACGCCCAGGTGGAAACCTTGCCTATATTCGCTCCTGACACTTCGTCGCACGCGGCACATCCCCTTTCCCAGCCATGACAGAACTCATCCTCGGCACCCGCGGCAGCGAACTTGCCCTCACCCAAACCGAAATGACCAAAGCTGCGCTCGCCGCGGCATGGCCGGAACTGCGGGTGCGGCACGAGGTCATCAAAACGAGCGGCGACCTGCGCCCGGATTTGAAACTCACCGAATTCAGCAAAGGGGATCACCCGGTGGTGGATAAAGGCATTTTCACCAAGGAACTGGAGCAGGCGCTCAAAGCCGGCACGATCCACGCCGCGGTACACAGCCTGAAGGACGTGCCGACGCTGCTCGAGGACGGCTTTCGCATCACGGCCGTGCTGCCCCGCGCGCCGGTCGAGGATGTGCTCATTTCCAAAATCCCCGGCGGCCTCGACGCGTTGCCGCCCGGCAGTGTCGTGGCCACCAGCAGCGTGCGCCGCGCCCGGCAGTTGAAGTGGCTGCGACCTGATCTCGTCGTCACGGACATCCGCGGCAATGTCGCCACCCGGATCCGGAAAGTCGCGGACGATGCCGCCGTGTCCGCGCTGCTCCTCGCCCGCGCCGGGCTCGTGCGGCTGGGAATTTTTCGCGATGTTCTGACAGAGTTCGGCACGCCGCTGCATCTCGCGGTGCTGGATGCCGCAACGTTTCCACCCGCGGCAAGTCAGGGTGCGGTGGCGATCGAGACTTTCCTTGAGAGTGAGGAACTCATCCGTGTGCTCGCCGCCATCAACCATGCGCCAACGTTTCAGATGATCACCGCCGAGCGGCGCTTCCTTGAGTTGCTCCAGGCCGGCTGCCAAACACCTGTCGGCGTGCATACCACTCTTGAGAACGGCACGCTGCACATGAAAGCGCTCGTCTTCCCTGACGCCGAAGGCGAACCCTCGCAGTCCGCCGCCAGCGGCGCGGATCCGCACACCGTGGCCGCGGTGTTGTTCCGCGGGCTGTCGTAGTTCTTCCTCCCGCCGAATTTACGCCGGCAGAATGTTTTGTTGGGGTTGGCACAAAACCGGAAAGAATTGCTGGAGCAAAACCGGCAGGGCCTTCGGCCACGCGGCCACACTTTGTTTCCGATGAGTTTGGCGTCAGTGCTCCTAACGATTGGATTACGGAGCGGGGAGGGCGGATGCCGCTGCCGTTTTGCCGAAGTCGGCCAGCCTCTTCTTCAATTCGGCTGCCTTCGCCGCTTTGCCTGTTTTGGGCGCCAACCGGTCCCACGTCTCATAGAGGCGGACCAGTTCTTCCACGACCGCCCGTTTCGACGCGGTGTCAGCCGACTTGCTGGACTGAAGCCGCTCGTTTCCCTTGATGAGAAGGGCTTCCGCTTCGGACAATCGCGCAAGGCGCTCGTCTCCGGGAAGGCTAACATCTGTCGCCGCCACCACGGTCAGCGCAAAGCCGAGACGACCCCTAACGTCGTCGGTTCTCCAGTGTTCGGGGGTGCTGCTGTTCAGTCGCCCGGCCCACGCAGCGCGCAAAAGAGTTTCGCCTTCCCGGGCTCGTGATGCCGCAAGGGGATCGGTTTCACGGCCGGTCCACGCCCACTCTGACAGCAACCGTCCGAGGTTCGCCTGCGGGCCGTCGAGATCTGCGGTTTTCCCGTTTGCTGTCAGGATTTCAATCAATTCGCGGTAGAATGGCTCGGCCTCCGCATAGCGACCCTGGCGGTAAATCACATCCGCCAGATTGTTCAGCCGTTCCGGCACCCCGGAGGCATTGCCGGTTTTGCCCTCCCGTTCGATGGCAAGGAGGGCGCGGATCTCACGTTCAGCCTCGGCCAGCTTTCCGAGACTGGCCAGGACGGATGCGAAGTCATTGCGAAACCGGAGCGTGCGGGAATGGGCGTCACCACGCACTTTCACCGAAATGGAAACCGCTTCGCGAAGCAGCGGCTCCGCTTCACCGGCACGCCCCAACCCAGTAAGGATGCTGCCCAGAGATGTCAGGGAGTCGGAAACGAAAGGGTGCTGGTCTCCCCAGTTCGCCCGGTGAATCGCCAACGCCTCCCGAAGCAACGGTTCTGCTTCCTGCAATTTACCCTGGTTGCGGAGGACGACGCCCAGGTTGTTCAGGGCTATCGCCACCTCATCGTGATTATCACCCAGCCGGTTTTTCTTGATCGCCAGCGACTCACGCAAAGCCGACACGGCGTCGGGAAGCTGATCGGGGCGAGTCAATACGATCGCCAAATCGTTGAGGGAATCGGCCACCAGGGGATGGTCATTTCCAAAAAGCTTTCGGCGCATGTCCAGGGTCTGGCGATACAACTGTTCGGCTTCAGCGGTTTTCCCCTGATTCTGCAACACTCTGCCGAGTCCTGAAAGAGAACTGGCTACCGATGGATGGTTGTCACCCAACCTCTTCTTTCTCTCCGCCAGACTCTCGCGCAATATTCCTTCCGCCTCTGTCAGTTTGCCTGTCGCAGTCAGTGTGGACGCCAGATTATTGAGTTCGCTGCTGATGTCGCGGCCTTCTCCTGCGACGCTTCTTCGGATATCGACCACCTTGCGCAGCATCTTTTCCGCTTCAGCGGGCTTACCCTGATCCCGAAGCAGCAGGCCCAGATTGTTGAGAGTGGTCGCCACTTCCTGGTGCTCATTTCCAAGAAGCTTCTCTTTCATCGCCAGCGCCTCGCGGCAGATGGCTTCGGCTTCCCTGAATTTGCTCTGCCGTTTCAATTCGAGGCCAAGGTCATCCAGGGCGATCGCGACATCGAGATGCTCTGCTCCGTGGATTTGTTTTCGCAATTCCAGTTCCCGGCGAAAAACGGGTTCCGCTTTGTCGTCCCGTGCCAGTTCCCGGTAAACCCGGCCAATAATACTTCGAAGCCCCGCCTCCACTTCCGGCTGTTGCTTCAGCTCGGTGTCCAGACGCGCCACCGTCGCGTCGAGGATATCCAGAAGCATGGTACTGTCCCGTCCCAGCGCGACGGAGGGCTTTACACCCTCCAGCATTTCCTTGAGAAATCTGGTGATTTCCTCGCTCCGCGCGCTCTCGGTTTTCGCCGTCTTCTCACCGGTCTCCGCCCGCACCCGCATGCCCTCCTCCTGTTTCCTTGCGGCTTCCGCGTCCACGCGCAGGCGACTTTGTTCTTTGACCGCCGCTTTCTCTTTAAAAAAGAGCCATGTGGAAACCGCAAGGCCGGCCAGCAGAGACAGGGCGATGGCCGCACCGGCCGCAAAGGCGACGCGATGCCTCCGCACGATCCGGCCCATCAGATAGGAAGCCGTGGGCGGCCGCGCGGTGACGATGCCGTGGCCAAGGTAACGATCGAGATCAAGGGCCAGAGCGTTCGCCGAATCGTAGCGGCGCTTGCGGTCTTTTTCGAGGCACATCATGACGATCCAGTCGAGGTCGCCGCGCAGTGAGGTCGTGAGTTTCGCGCCGTCGGTCCGGCGGCGTTTGGCCGTCGTGGTGAGTAATTCCGCGCTCAGCGTTTTGACGCGCGCGGAGGGCTTGGCCGGCGTGACCTCGCGGATCACCCGCCGGATTTCGTCCAGCCCGGCGCGCGCCAGTGAAGCGGAGTCAATGGGCGTCCCGCCGGTGATGAGTTCGTAGAGCAGGACGCCGAGCGAGTAGATGTCGCTGCGGGTATCGATATCCAGCGACGTCATATCCGCCTGCTCGGGGCTCATATAGGCCGGCGTGCCGATCATCTGATGGAACTGCGTGAACAGCGTGGCGTCGGTTAGCGGTCCCTGCGTCGCTTTGGCCACTCCGAAATCAATGACTTTCACTACCGGTTTGCCGTCATTGACCGTGACGAGAACATTCGACGGCTTGATGTCGCGGTGGATGATGCCTTTCTGGTGTGCGTGATGCACCGCGTGACAAACCTGGGCGAAGAGCCGGATGCGCTCGGGGATGCTGAATCCGTGTTCGTCGCAGTAATCCGTGATCCTGACTCCGCGGACCAGTTCCATAACGAAGTAAGGGCGCCCGCTTTGCGTGGCACCGGCGTCGAAGACCCGCGCGATGTTCGTATGATCCATCATCGCCAGGGCCTGACGCTCCTGTTCAAAACGGGCGATGACCTCTTTGGTATCGAGCCCGGGCTTGATGATCTTGAGCGCCACCCTCCGGCGGACGGGAGCGTGCTGGTCGGCCATCCACACCGTGCCGAATCCGCCCTCGCCCAGTTTTTCGAGGAGTTTGTAATTGCCGATGAGAGCGCCTGACTGCTCGCCGGGAATGATGGTTCGCGCGCCATGATCAATCCGCGTCACCGCTTCGCCAAAGTAGGCAGAGGCTTCGGCTTCAGCGATGAGCCGGGTCTCCAGCCGCGCGCGAAGTTTCGCATCCCCGGCGCACACCTCATCAAGAAATGCGTCCCGTTCAGCGGGGGACTCCAGATCGCGGGCGTGGAGAAACCAGGTGTCAAATTGCGCATCCATGAGGAGGTGTGCCTAATCTACTTTTTGTGCCAAGTCACGGCCCGGCATGGGTATACTTTCTATAACAAACGGTTTCATATCCGTTCGGAATTCAGACGGAGTAAGAATGCCGCTGCCAAAATGGCCGGACCCGGGATTCGCGGCCCCGCAGCGGATCGAAATACCGTGGCCAACACGGGCGCGATGCCGCCACTCCCACCGGCGAACCTTTCGCCGTTTTTGAAACGGGTTCCGGGGCCAAACCCCTGCCGGGATTTCACGGGAAACCCCGGCAGGGTGGTTCTCCATCCCTTACGGTGAGACCGTGATTGTATAGGTGACGTCCTTGGTAAGGACAAATCCCGGCGCCGGCTCGATTGCACCAACCAGTCGAACGGTATGCTGTCCGGCCTTTAGGGGTTTGATCATCAGAAACGCTCCGACCGCCACCTCGTCGAGGGTGCCGCCGTCCGGGACGCCGTCCCCTGCGAAGAGGTTGTCGTGGTCGGCGACGGTGACGGGGAACAGGCTGGTCTCTACGCGATAGGCGGTTTCCTGCGGATCAGCCAGCCCCTTGACCGGCACGCCGTCGATGATGCACTCCGTGCGCACGGCGAGGCCGTCCCAAATGCCGTTCGCCTGTTCGAGCAGTTCCTCCTCCGTGAAGGTGGTGTTCTCGGGGAGGGCGGCGTTGTTATTGAAGAAGGTCAATGCCGGGGCGAAGAGCGAGGTGTCGGCGGGGATTGTAATCGAACGCGCCGTCGCCGCGCCCGGGACCGGGCTGAATGGGGCCGAGGGCAGGAACCAGACCGGGCCGGACTGCGCGGATTCCGCGGGCGCAGTGCCATTGGCCGGGTTGGCGGTGGAGGGGAACGAATGCGCCCATTGCCAAAAGCGCTCGGCCCAGTCCGCGTAACTCAGGCCATAAGGGTTGGACTGCGGGGGCATTACGCCGGGATTGCCGACATTGCCTTTGCCGGCGAATGCGGGCGATCCCGCTGCCAGCAGGGCCAATCCGGCCAGAGCGGAGCGAACTGTGCCGGTCCGCGATTGATGTGTGTGTGGTGTTGTTGTTGTTTTCATGTGCTCGTCTGTGTTGTGGCGCGTTGCGCCGGTTCCTGTGTGTTGTTTCTGGTTTAGTGGGTTGGGGGCACCCGCCCCGTCCGTCCGCCTCCGCCAGAACGAAGCCGGACGAAATGGTTGCTATTTGTTAGTAATGCGGCTGTGGCGCCCTCGTTGATTGTCATCCCAAGACATGCGCAAAACCGCCTGCGGATTCGGTCACGTGGTCACACTTTATTTTCGAAGAGTCCGAAGCCGGCGGTCCGGACGGATGGCGAGAGGGCCGGGGAGGGCCGTGGCCGCCGCTTTTCTGCGGGGGGCCGTCCGCCCTTTTTTGCTGCGTTTTTCGCGTCCGTTCAACAACAGCACTGCGGCGCAGTCACTTTCAGGCGCAGGAACATTCGGCTGATTCCAACCGACGGCATGCTGAATGATCGCGGGAATGGTTTTCGCAAATCAGTTACTTCCTTGCGGCTCCCTGATTTCACTGCGCCCATTCCGCAGGCTGCCGCTCTTGCTCCGCTCCAGGAGCGTCTTCAACTTCTGCACGATGTCCGGCTGCTTGAAGTAGAGGTTGTTCGTTTCGCCGGGGTCGGTGTCGAGATTGTAGAGCTGGCCGGGCGCGGTGGGCGCGGCGTCGGGCAGAGCGAAGGGCTCCATTTCCCCTTTGTCGTAGGCGTTTCCGCCAGAGCCGCGATGGTCGAGATACTTCCACGGACCCTGGCGAATGGCGAGGGCGAGGCTGATGGTCTGTTGCAAAGTGAAATCACGAACCGGCTTGCCGCCGTCCTTGCCGAGCAGCACGGGGAGAATGTCCACGCTGTCCCCCGCTGCGCTTTCCGGGAGCGTCGCGCCGGTCAGTGCGGCGCAGGTGGCCATGATGTCGGTGAGGGAAATCGTCTGAGCCGTGGCACTGCCCGGCGCGACTTTTCCGGGCCAGCGGGCGATGAAAGGAACGCGATGACCGCCTTCCCATTGATCGCGTTTCACGCCGCGCCACGGACGCGCGCCGTCGTGGCCGTAGTCGGCCCGCATGTGAACCGCGCTGGTCGTCTCCGGCCCGTTGTCGCTGGTGAAGATCACCAGCGTGTTGTCCGCCACACCGAGTTTTTCCAGCGTCTTCGTGAGTTCGCCGGCGATGTGGTCGAGTTCATGAATGAAATCGCCGTGCGGCCCGGCCTTTGTGCTGCCTTTGAACTGCGGCGCGGGGAACGACGGCAGATGCGCGGCGTGCATGGAGTGCAGAAGGAAAAAGGGTTTCGCCGGCTGGCTCTTCACATGGGCTTCCAGAAACTCGCGGCTCTTGCTCAGGAAGACCATGTCCACTTCTTCGAGGTCGAAGTCCGGCGCAATCATCCCGACACGGTTGTCGTCCGCGTAGGGATGCCGGGGCAGCTTCGCCTTGTCGAGCACTTTGGTCGGCGGCACGGGCACGCGGTCGCCATCAATGAATGCATAAAGGAAATCCGTGGCCGGGCAGCAGACCGTGCCAAAGAAGTGGTCGAAGCCGCGATGAACCGGCGCGTCGGGAATCGTGCGCGAGTAGTCGATGAGCTTTACTCCCTCGATGCCGCCCCTGGTGATGCGCTGCCCTTCCTTGTCGAAAAAGCTCATGCCGACATGCCACTTGCCCACCAGGGCCGTCGCGTAGCCGCGCTCGCGGAGCATCTGCGGCAGCGTCAGTTGATTCTCCTTGATGAGGCACGGCCCGCCGGTGCCGGCAAACACGCCCCGGTAATTGATGCGAAACGCCATCTGCCCGGTGAGCAAACTGTAGCGCGTGGGCGTGCAAACCGTGGATGGCGAATGCGCGTCCGTGAATCGCATCCCCTCGCGCGCCAACTTGTCGAGATGCGGCGTGGGCACTTTCGATTCCGGATTGTAACAGCCGACATCGCCATAGCCGAGGTCGTCGGCGAGAATGACGAGGATGTTGGGCGGACGCGCCGCCGGTGCGCCGGGGGCGGGACTCAATGCTCCGCGCGCAAAGCTGACGGCGGCGAGGAGTGTAATGGTGAACTTCATGATTCCTTGAACTGCTAAAGACGTGCGGAGCAACCCTCAATCCTCCACCCCAATCTTCATCTCGTCGCTGTTCGCTCTCAGTTCGGGGGCCTACATCGCGGCGGCTTTTGCGGGGAGGGCGCTGAATTCCTGCCTGAAAGGCATTTACAAGGACGCGGAGCCTGGATCGAAAAGCCCGGGCCGGGCAACGCCTGCCTGAAAGGCAACTTGCAAATTGCGGAGCCTGACCTGCACAGCCCCGGCAGGGCAAATCACGGTAGGCGCCGAGGCCCTTCCAAAGGGGTGTGACCGGTTAGTGAAGTTGCGGAACAGAGCCGTCGGGTGTGAGCGCCCCATGATGTGGACCCCGGAGGGGTTCGCCAATGCAGCTTGGAGGACGTGGTGCGCACGGGCCTACCCCTTCGGGGTAGATTTCTCCTGCGTACTATTCCGGGGGTAGGCTCGCGCCTCGCCAACCCCCGGCTAATCATGGCGAACCCCTCCGGGGTTCCAATTGCGGCCCGCAGGATTTACAATTTACAAAGGCACAGCCTAACTCATACTCGTCCCCGGTCCCATGAAGCGTCCGATCTTACGCCGCATCTTCGCAGTCCTTCTAATGCTGGTCGGCGCCGGTGGGCTATTCACCGTAACCTGGCCGCTTCCATGGCTGGTGCGGGAGTTGGACCATGATTGGGCAGGGCAGCACAGCGAGCAGGCGCAGTGGGAAGCCACGCAGGGGCGCATTCGATCGCTGGGTTGGTGGCATGATGACTTTGGTCCGGTCGGAACTTATGGCGACAAGGCCTGGGCGGAGTGGATTATGGAGAGAATGGTGCAAGAGGGGGGCCAAGGCCAGGGGGAGTGCGAGATTGGTCACA
>JANNVM010000048.1:0-5512 GCA_031414455.1 Verrucomicrobiota bacterium | reverse complement strand
AGGCCTGTTCGACGATGGCGACGGTGGACAATGGCTCCTACGATCCGGACGGAGATGCCATCACGGTAACTCAGAACCCACTCGGGCCATATCCGATCGGCACGACGGTGGTAGAACTGGTGGTCACCGACAGCCTGGGCTTGTCCAGCAGTTGCAGCGCCACCGTTGAGGTCGTTGACACACCGGTGCTCAATTGTTCCGCCGATATCCTCGTCGGCAACGATGTGGGACGCTCGTCCGCGGTGGTGAACTTTGGGGTGACGGCCGATTCCTGTTCGGAAGTAACGGTGGCATCCCATCCCCCTTCCGGCTCGACGTTTCCGATCGGAACGACGACCGTCACCTCCAATGCGATAAACGGCTCTTTGGCGGTGGGGAATCCCGGTTCCCTGAAGTTTGAGTATTTCGCGGGGATTCCGGGCTATAGCGTGGCGGAGTTTACCAGCGACCCGCGATTCGCCGCGGGGACGCCCACCGAGACCTTGCAGATGTCGGCGTTCGATTCACGCACCGTGTTCCCTGATGACAGTCACGAGAATTACGGGGCCCGAATCAGCGGCGTATTTATTCCGCCTGCCTCCGGTAACTGGATCTTCTACCTGCGCAGCGATGATGCTTCGCAGTTGTTCCTCAATCCGAATGGTGCCTCGCCCGCGGGCAAGGTGAAGATTCAGGCGGAGACCGGATGTTGCGGCCAGTTCTCCGATCATCCCTCCGTTCCCCAGGCCCTCGTCGCCGGGCAGGCTTACTTCATTGAAGCGCTCTACAAGGAAGGCCCCATTGGCGACTACTGTCAGGTGGCGGCCAAACTGGATTCCGATCCGACTGACCCGAACCAGCTTTCTCCAATCCCTGGCGCCCACCTTGCAACTCTGGATTACCATGAGAGCTTCTGCAGCTTCACCGTGACGGTGGAAGACAGGGAGCCGCCACAGATCGTCTGTCCGGAGGATTTTGTGACTCCAGCGGCTGCGGGCGAATGCGGCCAGGTGGTGACCTTCAGTCCGGGCGTGACGGACAACTATGATGGCAATCTCATTGCCGGTTCCTCAGTGCAGGAACTCTACTTTGATATCGGCGGATTCGTCCTCGCAGATTTGCGTGGCTCGGCCAAATATCCCAACGAGCCCGACCTGGTGCGCTTGCGGGGCTCGCTCGAAGCCAACTTGTTCGACGAGTTTGACAATTACGGCACCCGCATCAGCGGCCTCCTCCTTCCGCCGGTGACCGGCGATTATGTTTTCTACCTTGCGGCCGACGACCAGGCTGAGTTCTGGTTGAGCACCGATCACGATCCAGCCAACATCGTTCAGGTGGCGAGCGAACCCAGGTGGGCCCAACGGCGCCAATTCACCGGTGAAGCCGGTGGCGGAGGGCGCGGCTTCCCGCCGTCCAATATCTCCGTAGCGATTCACCTGACCGCCGGCCAGGCATACTACTTCGAGGCCCTGATGAAGGAAGGGATTCGTGGCGACAACCTTGCGGTTGCGTGGCAGATGCCGGGCGGGCTGGCACCGACCGACGGCTCCGAGCCGATCGGTGGCGAGTGTTTGGCCCGCCAGACCGCTCCGCCCACCGTCGTCTGCGATCCCCCATCCGGCTCGACGTTCCCGGTCGGGACGACCGTTGTCACGTGCACGGCCACGGATGCCGCGGGCAATTCCTCGACCTGTAGTTTCAATGTCACGGTCCTCGGCACGATCTCCGGGACGAAATTCTACGACGCCAACGCCAACGGCACTCAGGATGCCGGCGAGCCTGGTATCGGCGGGTGGAAGATCACGGCCACGGATGCCGGCGGCACCGCGACCATCTTTACTGATGGCGATGGCAATTATCGGTTCGACGCGCTCGTCGGGAACTATACGGTGGCTGAGGTGGCTCCGGACGCGAATTGGACCCCGACGACTCCGACCTCACACGAGGTCACGCTTGGCTCCGACCAATGCCACCCGGTCTGGAACTTCGGGAGCGTCTGTCCTGGTGCGCCCGCCAACGGCTTTACCCTCGGCTACTGGTCGAACCCCAATGGCAAGGCTGTGCTTGCGGCCAACGACCCTGCGTGGCGCGCTCTGCTGAACGGCTGCAATTTGCGGAACCCTGATGGCTCGGCCTACTCCGTGCCCGCCGGTTCTTTCGACACGGCCTACGGCAGTTTCCGCACATGGATTCTGAAAGCGACTGCCAAGAATATGGCTAACATGCTCTCAGCCCAGTTGGCAGCCACCATGCTCAGTATCCAGTACAAGGGCCTAAATGACAACACCGGTCTTGTGGTGCCGGCGTGCCTAAAAACGTCGGGCGGTGCCAACGTAGTCAATACCCTGGGGCTGCCGATCATCGCCGGTCCGCTGGGCGTGCCCACCTGCGCCGGGAACGCCTGCGCGAGCGGCAACGGCTACATCACGATTGGCACATTGAAGGCCTTGGCGAGAGCGTCGCTCCAGGCCAATGGAAACACTACTGTCAAGGGTGCCATTCGAACCTACCAGGAGTGCCTCAAGGATCTCCTGGACCAGGTGAACAACAACGGGGGACTCGGGAATTGCCCCCTCGTGCAGGTAGTCTCGCCCACCGGAGCCGGATGCCCGTTTACGTCACCCTACTGAACCCGGACACCGCTCCGCACGCTGGCCCCAGTCAGGGGACTGGCAGCGGGTTTTTCTATGCTTTGCAAACGGTGACTTTGAATGGTAATGACCCGGTGGACTGCATCTAAAAACCACAGCACGATGAAAGCAAATTGGATATTGATTTGTATGGCGCTCCTGGCTTTGCGGGTCGCGGCAAAGGCGTTGGGCCCCGGGGATGCGGCCGAGACCATTGATTACAGCGGGCGTCTGACCGTCGCCGGCCAACCGTTCAGCGGGGAAGGCAAATTCAAGTTTGAATTGCTGCGAATGGACGGTACCAGACTGTGGACCAACAACGACAATGAGGTCCCAATTGAAGAGGGAGTTCCGCCGGGTTCGGTGACGGTTCTCGTGAAGGACGGCGTTTACCGGGTGCGGCTGGGGGGGGGCTTGGGGATGAAGGAACTTCCCAAGGCACCCGGGGCTGTCAGGCAGGCTTCCGAGGTCGGGATTTGGTTCGATGACGGGATTCATGATTGGGCCTATCTGGGCAAGTTTAATCTCACATCCGGGGCGGGCCGCACGGCCGGGACGACCCCTCCAGGCGGGTCCGCGGCCAATCTGGATGGCATCCTGTCGGAGTTGCGGGCCCTCCGAATCGAAGTGGGAGAACTCCGCCGCCAGTTAGCGGGTGCCGGTGACCCGCCGCCACCGGCGTTGCCTTTAACCTCTCCTCAACCGGGACTGAACCCCAGTCTAAAACCCAGTCTAAACCCCAGCGTAAAACCCAGCGTAAAACCCGACCTGAAACCCGCGCTCGTTACGCTGAAGGAAGTCAAACGCCACTCGTTGGGCAAGGCCGATGCCCCGCTGGTGCTGGTGGAGTTCACCGATTATGAATGCGGGTATTGCAAGCGCTTCTTTGACGAGACTTTCCCTCTCCTGAAAAAGGAGTATATCGACACCGGCAAGTTGCGTTTTGTCAGCCGAAATATGCCGGCGGCCTCTCATCCCCAGTCCGGACCCGCCGCCCTCGCTCTGCTGGGTGCGGCGGAACGAACGGACGAAGATTACTGGAAGATGCGGGCCTGGCTCTTCGCCAACCAGCGGGATCTCGGTCCGGACGGCCTCAAGCGCTATGCGGCCGAAGCAGGACTGGACCAGGCGGCGCTTCTGGCCGGTATTGCGGCAAAAAAACACGGTGAAGAAATTCAGGAGGACATCGCGGCGGCCAGGGCGGCCGGGATCACGGGGACACCTTCGTTTGTCCTTGGAACCAGCGATGGTGAGATCATCCGGGGCGAGCGCATCATCGGCTCAAAGGCCTTCCCGGTCTTTGAAATCAAGATCCGGACGCTTCTGGCTACCCCCGGTGCCCCCGCGACGCTCATTGGGCCTGCAAAGCCCGGTGCTCCCCCGACGATCACTGCACCTGTGACGCCCGCTGATCCTGCGACGCCCAGCGTTCCTGCGACTCTCAATGGACCCTCGAAGCTCAATGAGGCCAAACCTCAATAGGAAGACTCTGCAACAGGTCGCCTGCCTCTTCCTTGCGGCAGTGGCGCTCGGCCTTGCCGGCAACGCCCTCAATCCAACGGGGCTGCGCTGGGGAGAAGCGAATGCCACTCATGGGCCAAACACCGGAGCCGGCACCGGCAGTTCGGGGATTTACCGGAACCAGACACTCTATGAAAATGAAACATTTTCCGCGACCTTCGCGACGGGAATGGCACCGGCTTCCACTCAGGCAGTTCATCCGATACCAGCAACTGCCTCATCGGGTGCCCCGGTGCCGTTGCGCAGCACATGGGCTGAAGTAAAACCACTTGTGGAAAGTGGCCAGGCCGTGCTGGTTGACGCCCGCCCGCGGACGGCTTTTGACGCCGGGCACATCCCCGGAGCCGTGTGCCTGCCCGTAAAGGAACTCGATGCCGAAATCCAGGGTTTCATAGCGAAGTATCCCCCCACCACGCCTTTGGCGATCTACTGTGCCAACTCCAGCTGCGGCACCTCCAGCCAGCTGGCCACCTCCCTAACCGCTAAATACAATTATAAAGTTGTACGTTTTATGCCGGGCGGTTACCAGGAATGGCGAAAGGCGGAAGGGCAATGAAAACGGCAAAAACAATGAGGGCCCCTGGCAAGAACGCCGCGCCATCGGTAGCGTCCAACAGGAACCCGCGCTCCGGAAGCGTTCCAGAGCAGCACGTATCCCGACTGATGCCTTCCACAGTTTTGCAGACGATCGTCCGCTCTGTGATCGCCCTCATTCTGATCTGGGCAGGACTGTCAAAACTCGGCGATCCTGTCAGCGCCTATACAGCGTTACTAGCGTATCAGCTGCCTGCTCCGGCGATACTCCTGAAACTGGTCGCGGTTGCCCTGCCCTGGCTGGAATTGCTCTGCGGACTGATGCTACTCATCAACTTTCACCGGCACACCGCAACGCTCGCAACGGGTATGCTCTTCGCCACTTTTCTCCTCGCCGTGGGACAGGCGGTTCTGCGGGGTCTGGATATCGCCTGCGGTTGTTTCAATCTCGCCATTTTGGGAATTGATGAAGCCTCAGCCTCCGCTCGCTTTATTGAGTCCGTCGGCTTTGCATTCTTTCGCAACATGGTTCTGCTTGCCGGCACCCTCTTCCTGCTGCGCGCTGACCCGCAGGTGCCGGCGCGCGCGCCG
Organism: Verrucomicrobiota bacterium; assembly: GCA_031414455.1. GTDB lineage: Bacteria > Verrucomicrobiota > Verrucomicrobiia > Verrucomicrobiales > V1-33 > V1-33. The sequence goes on along the minus strand of JANNVM010000048.1, from coordinate 257 downwards.
GAAACAGGCCGGATAGCATCGTGAGCCGGAGTGGGAGAAGTTACTGAAGTTAAGGAGTTACCTGATGAGTAACCTGGGAAACTGCGTCTCTTGTCTGCACAAAGCTTGTGGAGAATCTCCTCCTCACGGCTCTTTCTGCAGCTGAGCAGGCAGACAGAACTTATTTATGTAATCCTTCGTCGGATTTCCTTCTTTTTGGAGTAAAGAACATCCATGGCCACTGAACGAATTTGCCCCAAATGCGGGACGCTTTTGTC
>JANNVM010000047.1:0-14273 GCA_031414455.1 Verrucomicrobiota bacterium | reverse complement strand
AGGTTGACGGGAAGGAATGCCTGAAAGCCGGTGGTCTGAGTGCCGAGCGTGCCCCATTTGATGAAATTGCGTTTCTGCGGCGAATCCACCGCCCCGGTGTCGCTCAACTGCACCGCCAGGGCATCAATGCGCGCGGCGAGGCCCGCGGTGCTGAGCACGCCGGTCCGCAGCTTCTGCCATGAGTCCACGAAGATTTGTTTGAAATCAGGATCGGTCATCATGATCTTCGTCCAGTCGAGGCGCGCCATGGCCGCCGTGTGCGCGTTGTCAGCCAGGCCATTCTCGCGGGCGCCGCGATTGTAGCCGTTGTTCCACTGCCAGCCTGATCCTGTCGCCGGATCCACGCCCGTCATGTGGGTGTTGAAGCAGCACGAAACGCCGAAGCTCAGATCAAAATCCCAGAGCGGCCCGGCCTTGAGCTTTTGGCCGCGGTCCTTGTAAAAATAGGCACTGCGAACATAGCCATCCTGAGCCCTGACGTATTCATTCATGATCGCCATCCGGGCAAACGACCCGGGGTCGGCCCACGCCCGGTAGCCAGTCACGGGATCTTTATAAGTCGCAGAACGCAGCGCCGTATTGAAGCCATTCACCTTGCTGCTGACAAACGTCGTCTGTGCCGCGATGGGCACGGGATCATGAATCTCGGCATAGGTCCAGCCGGTGATGCGGGTTTCGTTGGCCGGTCCGGCTTCGTGACGCATGAGATAGCCGCCGTCATGGTCCGCGTAGTCATTGGGATCGGTAAGATTCAGCCGGTTCTTGCCGATCTTGACAGACTCCGACAGAATATAGACGCCGGCATAGTCCGCGCTGGAGATGGCCCCGCCGTTTGCATTGAGAAAGACCTCGCAGAAGCGCGTGCCCGGAGCGGGCAGCCCGAAGTCTTTCCCCAGTCCGAACACCAGCGGATTCCGCAGCAGCGATTCGTCGGCATACTGCCCGCCAAGAACCCAATCCGACTCCGCGGGCAGCCCCAGGAGGCTTTCATCATTATCGCCGTCCGCCTCGTTCCATGTTTCCAGCTTGTATTGCTTCTTCGGAAATCCGGCACTCGACTGTCCACGAATACGCAGGCCGGCGCGGATCGCTTTGTCAGGCGAGCGATTGAGCAGCGTGCGGCCCGTGACGGCATCGGGTTCAAACACTGACAGTGCTACAAATTGCAGTGCCTGACTGGAGCCAGGAATTGCACCGGCGGAGTAGTTTTCGATGATCAGCACCGGAAGGTTCGTGTTCAGCGATGCCGGAGCCGGGATGTTGGCGAGATTTGAAGTCGTCTCGATTTTTGTGTAAAACCCGGTGTCCACCTCTCCGCCGCCGCCGGTAGCCGGATCGAATACCCGGGCGCGCAGCCGTGTCGTCGCCAGGAACGTGAGCGGCGTACTGTAGAGGGTGGAAGTGGCCGACGGAACCGTGCCGTTCGTGGTATAGCGAATCTGCCCGCCCGCGAACGTCGTGGAGAGCGACACCTCCTGCGTTGTCGTGAAGACCGATTTTTTCGCGGAGAAAACCGGAGCCACCAGCGCTGCGGTGATGCCGATGCCATTCGCGCCGCCGGGCGTGGCTGGAAGGAAGAACGAAGACGCCGCCGTGCGGGCCAGTCCATTCACCCCGTAGCCGAACCCGTCCGTCTGCGGCGGATAGGGAGCGAACGAATGCACCACCGCGCCATCCGGTTTGGTCAGCGCAAGGTAACTGCCGGCAGCGGGCAGTTTGAAATCCGTGTGCAGCCGTGCCCCGGCGACAGCCCGGTTTTTCGCGGAAGCAAACACCACCAGTCGGGCCCCGCGGGCCAGCGTCGCGGCGGGGAACGTCCACCGGCTCGGCTGTGCTTCCAGATTCGTCAGGTGCCAGCCGGTCAGATCAATCGTGGATCCTGTCGGATTGTAAATCTCAATCCAGTCCGGCGAATCTCCATTCTCGTCCTTGTAGGTCGTATTTCCGGCGGCGGAAATTTCCGCAATGAACGGCTCCGTGTCCGTCGGGGTGAAAGTCACACGCCGCACCTGAAACCCCACGATGGACGATCCGCGGCCCGCACCGTTCGGCATGTTGTAGATAAACTGGGTAACGCCCTGCACCCTGGCCCGGATGATCGCCCAGTCCGCATCCGCCGGAGGATTCTGGCTGGCGATGAGATTACCGATGGTGAAAGCCGGCACCGCCACCGTGCCGCCCGCGTCGGAGAACGTCACGGAACTGAAAGTTCCCTGACAACAATTGCGCGGCTCCCCTTGCAGTATTTCCACGATGAAATCACCCGTGTCCGGCAGCGTGTAGGTCAGCTTCATGCCCGTCCCGCCGTTGGCCCACGTCTCGGTGAAGAACAGTCCATCAATGGCACTGCCAATATCAGCCATGGCCAGCGATCCGCCGCCGAGCGTCGCCAGCGCAGCCGCTCCCGCCACGCCATCGGTGCCGGTGTCGCCGGTGAACGTGCCAACAGCGGGCACCGTTACGGAGGTCGCCGTCCCGAGATTGGTCGCCTCCACCAGCGTCCCCTCCCCGCTGAGATTCGTCCGCCCCCCAATGAGAACCTGCACGTCAGATACGGCCGCCCCCGTGTTCAGGATGGTCAAAAAAGTGAAGGGGATGACGAACCATGCGGCCCGGAATGGAGAGAGTTTCATATATCTGCGTTGGGGTATACATCTCCAGACTGGCCGCGACAATGGGCGAAGTGGGTGACAGCGTGATTCCCGGTGAACCTTCTCCGGGTCTGCCCATACCTGCCCCAATCGCCCTGGCAGGCCTCGTATGATCCCCTGGCAGGGGGTGATCATCATTTGTCTTTCATTAGCGGTGAGGCACAATCAGCCCGTTTCCTTCCCCCCCCTCTATGAAATACAGGCACCTCTCCTGCATGGCGGCTTTTGTTGCCCTGCTTTCGTCCACTCCGCGCGCCGCGGCGGATCCGGTCATCTCGGAATTTGTTGCCGACAACGAAACCGGCCTCCGGGATGAAGACAACACCCTCCAAGACTGGGTCGAGATTCACAATCCGTCCACTTCTCCGTTCAATCTCGACGGCTGGCACCTCACGGACAGCGCCGTGAACCTGACGAAGTGGAAATTTCCGGCGGTGACGATGGCTCCCGGGGATTTCCTCGTGGTCTTCGCTTCGAATAAGGACCGCCGCGTGCCCGGTGCTGTGCTGCACACGAATTTCTCGCTGAACAAGAGCGGGGAGTATCTGGCGCTGGTCCGTCCCGACGGCACGACGGTGCAACAGCAGTATGCGCCGCAGTATCCCGGTCAGCAGCCGGACCGCGCCTATGGTCTCATGTTCAACCGCACCACGCTCATCGCGGATGGTGCGAATGCGAACTACCTCGTGCCCGCCACCGCCGGCGCGCTCGCCGCAAACTGGAATTCCGCCGCCGCGACGCCCGCCGGGTGGACGCTGAACAAGCCCCTCGGTCTCGGATTCGGATTCAATGTGCCGGGCCTCACCATCACCGTGCGCGCCAGGAATACCGCTACGGGCACGCTCGACACGCAGGCCAGCGCAGAGTTGCTGCTCTCGCGCGCCAGCGGGCACAGCGATATTTTGAACGAGCAGGTGAGTGTGCAGCCGACCTTCAATGTTCTGGGCAGCGGCGGTGATGGGCACTACGGCAGCAACAACCCGCTGCCGGTTTGGGCCCAGGAAGACTACGTGGTGCGCGCGCAGGGCACGATCACCATTCCCGCGGCGGGCATTTACACGTTCGGCATCAACAGCGATGACGGCGGCAAGATCACCATAGACGGCGCGGTGGTGATGAATGACCCTACACTGCACGGCCCCGCGGATTTTCTCGGCCAGGTGAATCTGACGGCGGGGAGTCACACCATTGATGCCTACTTCTGGGAACGCGGCGGCGGCGATGAAGGGGAACTGTGGGCACGCGCCGGCTCCACGACAGTGTGGGACAGCTCGTTCCGCCTCGTGGGCGACGCCGCGGGTGGCGGGCTCGCGGCTTTTACGACGCCGGCCGGCACGGTCGGCACGGGCGCGGCGGTGCGCACTAACATCGAGAGCACGATGAGGAACGTGAATGCCTCGTGCTTTGTTCGCGTGCCGTTCAGCGCCCCGGGACCGGGCACGTTCACCAGCGCCAGTCTGCTGCTGCGCTACAACGACGGCTTCAGTTCCTGGCTCAACGGCACGCTTCTCACGCAAAACAACGCGCCCGCGTCGCCGGTGTGGAATTCCACCGCCACCGCCCCACGCACCACGGATGCCTCGCTCGTGGCCACCGGCACTAACATTACCGCCGCGCTGCCGGGTCTCATCAACGGCAGCAATCTCCTCGCCATGCAGGGAATGAACATCACCGCGGCGGACGGCAACTTTCTTGTGCTGCCGGAGATCGTCGCCGGCAGTTTGCCTGCCGTGCTGGAGAGCGCGTTCTTCAACAAGCCGACGCCCGGCGGCATCAACACCGCGCCGGACAGTCTCGGCAAAGTCGCGGACACCGGGTTCCTGCCCACGCGCGGCTTTTATCCGAATGCGGTGACGCTCACCGTGCCGTTCCCGGTGACGATCACCACCACCACGCCTGGCGCCAGCATTCGCTACACGACCGACGGTTCCCTGCCGACGGAAACCGCGGGCACACTTTACACCGGGCCGATCAGCATTACGCAGACCACGGTGCTGCGCGCGCTGGCCTACCGCGCCGGCTGGGAATCCACCAACGTGGACACGCACAGCTACATGATTCCCGACGACATCATCCTCCAGCAGCCGACCGGCCTTGCTCCGGGCGCGGGCTGGGCCGCGCCGGGGAATGCGGTCAACGGCCAGAGCATTGATTACGGCATGGACCCTGACATCGTGAACAATGCCAACACGGCCATCGGCGGCGCAGCGCAGGTGAAGGCCGCGCTGCTGGCCATTCCCAGCGTCTCCCTCGTCACGGACAACGCAAACCTCTGGAACGCCGGCACCGGCATTTACATGAACCCCGGCGGTCGCGGCCTCCAGTGGGAACGGCGCGGCAGCATGGAGATTCTCAACGACCCCGCCGGCGGCATTCAGGTGGAGTGCGGTCTGCGCATCCGCGGCGGCTACTCCCGCAGCGGTGACAATCCGAAGCACGCGTTCCACCTCTACTTCCGCGAGGAATACGGCGACTCCAAACTCAACTACCCGGTCTATGGCGACGCCGCCACGGACAGCTACAATCAGATAGACCTCCGCACCTCGCAGAACTACTCGTGGTCGTTCGGCGGCGACCCCACCAACAGTTTCATGCGCGAGGAATTTACCCGCCAGGCGCATGTGGACATGGGCCGGCCGGACAGCCATGTAAAATACGTCCACCTCTACCTCAATGGTATCTACTGGGGCCTCTACGAATTCGATGAGCGTACCGAGGCCGACCACTGCTCCACCTATCTCGGCGGCGAAAAGCTGAACTGGGACGTGGTAAAATGCGAGCAGTCCGACGGCTACACCACCGGCGTCACCGATGGTTTTGAAAACGCGTGGATCCTGCTTGGCCAAAAGGCGAATCCGCTGACATCTCCCGGCGTCTATACCCGCCGCCCTCTCACGCTCACCGATTACTACGACATGCAGGGCCTCGCCGCCAATGGCATCACGCTGAACGGCTCGCCCGTGCTGCTGGATGTGGACGCACTCATTGATTACATGCTGCTCACGTTCTGGAGCGGTAACCTCGACGGCGCGACCTCCGCCTTCCTCGGCAACAACACGGCGAACAACTGGTTCGGCGGACGCGACCGTACGGGCAGCCGCGGCTTCCTCTACTTCGCCCACGACTTCGAGCACGCGCTGCTCAACAGCGGCGAAGACCGCACCGGGCCGTTCAACCGCACCTTCGCCAGCGCCGCAGAATACACGGAGAAAATAGACAACCGCTACAACCCCATGTTCCTCCATGCCGACCTCCTCGACGTGAACGAATACAAGCTCCGCTGGCACAACCGCGTGCAGCGGCACCTCTACAACGGCGGCGTCCTCTCCCTCGCGGCCAATACCGCACGCATTAACAAATTCGCCCCCATCGTGGACAGCGCCATCATCGCCGAGTCCGCCCGCTGGGGCGATGCCAAAGTCGCCACTCCGCTCAACAAGAGCAACTGGCTCAGCCAGCGCGACACCATCCTCAACAGCTACCTTCCGGCGCGCAATGCCACGGTCATTTCCCAACTCCGCGCCGACGGACTTTATCCTGCTCTCGACGGCATCAACTTCACTCCGCCCGGCGGCTACACCACCAGCACCACGCCGCTCAACCTAACCGGCCCCTCCGGGCGCGTTTGGTATTATACCACCGACGGCAGCGACCCGCGCAAGCCAGACGGCACGCCGAACACTCCGTCCGCGCTCGTCTTCTCACCCAGCGGCCAGGTCACCGACACCCTTGTGGGCGACGGCGTGGCCGGGCCCGGCGCGACCTGGAAGTACCGCGACCCCAGCATGGACCTCGGCAGCAGCGACATCGTGGCTGGAAACGCTTCCTATAACAATACCAACTGGAAGCATCCCTCCTTCGACGACAGCAACGCCACTCTCTGGAAGAGCGGCGATGCCGAACTCGGTGCCGGCGATGCCGGCGAAGGCCGCCCCGAGCGCACTCAAATCAATGTCGGCGCTGCCGGCGCACGCTTCCAGGCCGTCTATTTCAGGAGGAAATTCACGGTCGCCAATCCTGCGCAGTATGATACCCTGGAAATGGAGGCGCTGATTGATGACGGCGCGATCTTCTACCTCAACGGACGCGAAGTGGCGCGCATGAACATGCCGGGCGGAGCCGTTGGCTATGCCTACACGAACCAGGGCGCGATCAATGAAGCCGCCTTCGTCAGCGTGACCGACGCCCGCCTCGTTCCCTCCGCGCTCGTCGCCGGCGAAAACACCCTCTGCGTCGAGGTTCACCAGACCAATGCCACCAGCAGCGACCTCAGCTTTGATCTGCGCCTCAATGGAAAAAAGACCACCTTCAGCACCCCCGTATTTCTCGCTCCCGGCCAGCAGACCGTGAAGGCCCGCGCCTTCGACAGCGGCACCGCATCGTGGAGCGCCCTCAGCGACGCAACCTATCTCGTGGACGCCGAAGCCGCCACTTCCAGCAACCTCGCCATCAGCGAAATCCACTATCATCCCGCAGTCACCGCCGGCGATCTGCTGCCCGGCTACAACGACGACACGTTTTTCGAATACATCGAACTGATGAACATCGGACCGAAACAAGTGGACCTCATGGGCCTCCGCTTCACCGACGGCCTGACGTGGACCTTCGACGCCACCGCCACCGTGCCCCGCCTGCTCCTGCCCGGGCAGCGCGTGCTCGTCGTTGGAAACACCGCCGCTTTCGTCCATCGTCACGGAGCCGGCCGTCCGGTCGCGGGCCAGTTCAGCGGCCAGATAGACAACGGCGGCGAACTCCTCACGCTGCAAAGCAGCGGCGGCACCGTCATTCGCAGCTTCACCTACGACGACCTCGCCCCATGGCCCGCCGAAGCCGACGGCTCCGGCCCCAGCATGGTCCTCGTGCATCCTGAACTGAACCCGGATCATTCCATCGCCGTCAACTGGCGCGCCAGCTTCGGTACCGGCAATCCCGGCGGCAGCGATGCCTTCACTTACGCCAACTGGAAAGCCGTCTATGCCCCCGGCCAGGCCGACGATGCGGATGACGATAACGACGGGCTAACCACCTTCTGGGAATACGCCACCGGCGGCACGCCCGGAGTGAACAACAGCAACCTCCTCCCCACCAGCGGCCTGGAATCCGTCACCGTCTCCGGCACGCCCGGCACCTACCCAACCCTCACCGCGATTATTCGCACCGGCGCAGAGGACCTCCAACTGTTCCCCGAATCCGGGCCCAGCCTCACCAGTTGGTCCTCCTCCGACATGGTTCTCCTCCGCCACACCGTGAACGGCGACGGCACCGATACCTGGACGTGGCGTCACGCCCGCCCGTGGAAGTCAGACATCCGCCTCTTCATGCGCCTGCGCGGCGTGCTCCCGTAGTCTGTCTGTCTGAAAGGAATTCGCTTTTCGCAGTTGGCGTGATGGGCGGGACCCGGATCGGGGTGAGACGGGGGGCCGGGAGGACCGTGGTGCGGCTTTCCCCTCCGGGTAGGCTCACCCGCGGGGTGAGTTCGCCAAGTGCGGGATTGCCTCCCCAGGAGGGACCACGGAAACTGGAACCCTCATGGAAAGTTACGACATCATCATCCTCACCGACGAACGCTACGAGATGCCAGATGAATCGAACTGGTATGTCGCGCAGTTGCTCGGCGAAGAGCGGCTGTTGATGGCGGGGTTGGAGGCGCACGGTTTGAGAGTGGCGCGGGTGGCGTGGTCGAATCCCCGCTTCGATTGGCAAAGGACGCGTGCGGCGGTGTTTCGCTCGACGTGGGATTATTTTGACCGGTTTGCCGGGTTTTCAGCCTGGTTGGAGCGCGTGGAAGGCGGGACGGAGCTTTTCAATGCGGCGGAACTGGTGCGCTGGAACGTTGATAAGCACTATCTGCGTGACCTTGCGGGGCGCGGGGTGAATGTGCCAGTGACCCAGTTCATCGAGCGCGGGGAGACGACGACACTGCGTGAGGTGAGGGAAGCCAATGGGTGGAGCGAGGTCATTTTGAAACCCGCTGTATCGGGTGCGGCACGGCACACTTACCGGCTCAACGCGGCGAATCTCGATGCTCATGAGGCGGTGTTGCGCGAACGGCTGCGCGATGAGGCGATGATGCTGCAGCCGTTCCTCGACAGCGTGCTCACCCAGGGTGAACTTTCGCTGATGGTCATCGGCGGACGCTGCACCCATGCGGTGCGGAAGATTGCGAAAGCAGGCGACTTTCGCGTGCAGGACGATCACGGCGGCACCGTGCATCCGCACACGCCGACGGCGGATGAAATCGCCTTCGCTGAGCACGCTGTCGCCACCTGCAGCCATGCTCCGCTCTACGCCCGGGTGGACGCTGTGCGCGATGATTCGGGTGCCCTTTCGCTGATGGAACTGGAACTCGTGGAGCCGGAGTTGTTCTTCCGTTTTCATCCGCCTGCTGCCGGTGCGCTGGCGGCAGCCATCGCGGAACGGCTTTAATGGTGGTTCCCCGGTAACAGTTCCCCACCATTACCCCAAGATGACTTCGGGAGCGCCATCCGCTTCCCGTCAGGTCCCCGCCGGCGATTTCTCCTCCGCGCGCGGCGGCTGATCGTCCCTGGTTTTCCAGCGATTGTGGACCCAGAACCAGTTCGCCGGATCGCGGCGCACGCCTGCTTCCAGCGCGGCATTGATTTCACACATCAATACTTCCACCCCGCGCCGCTTGCCGTTTTCCTCCATCCGAAGCGGTTCGCCAATTTCCAAAACCCACTTTGCCAAACCCACACGATAACAGATCGGTACAAAAATCACGCACTTGTAGCGCATCGCGAGAATGACCGGAGCCCGCGTCGTCCATGCAGAGTAACCCATGAACGGCAACTCGATGCCGCCGCTGCGATCCGCTTGATCACAGGCCAATATGAGCAACTTGCCGCCTTCCGCCATCGCCCGCTTCAATTCATCTGCGCCGGAGCGCCGGTCGAAGAGCAGATTGCCCGATACCGTGCGCATCTCATAAACGAGTTGATCCAGCTTCGGCGGACGAATGCCGCGATACGTCGCCACGGCACGATACTCAGGAATCAATGCGGACATGCGGTTGGCCAGCTCAAAGTTTCCAAAGTGACCGCCAGTGAAAACGCGATTCACCAACCTCCCGTCCCCGCCCACCGACCGCACTCCCTCGCCGCCTTTGACGGAAAAGATGGCGCGAACTTCGGCGTCACTCATCGCCGCGCTTTTGATGGCGCAGCAATACACTTCGCCAAGCCGGCGAAAATTCTCCCTCGCGATGCCCCGGATTTCGGCGGGTGATTTTTCCGCGGAATAACAGCGCGTCAGATTCGCCAGCGCCATGCGCCGATGGCGCGGATCCACCCAATATCCCACGATGCCACCGGCCCGCCCCAACCGCGCGACCCACAGAATCGGCAATGCCTGGATTACGGCCAAAACAGCGCGCGCTGCTAGATAGAGAAACTGTTCCATTGATCTGAGAGGCTTATGCTTTTCGAGGGAGTCGTCATTGGCGGGATCCGGTTCTGGGAGCGAAGAGCGGGGAAAGGCTGATTTTTGAAGGATGATGGTTTAAACGCCCTGACCACACTGATCGTGCGGGCGATTTCGGGGCGGGGATCAGGGTGCCTGCGGGATGAATGGCGGATTTTCAATGAGCGTGAGCATACCTTACCCAACCGCTTTGCGAGGAATACTTCCTGACAGGCAACGATTCAGGTGGCCGCTCGTGCCCGAACCGCTCCGCGGTTCACCGCGGGTGGCACCTGAGCCGTTCCTAACCGTTTTGGATATTGAATAAGTGACGTGGGCGAACCGGCGGAGCGAGATGGTGTATTTCTGAGGGACGGGGCGGCGGTCAGCGAGACGGGTGTCACTTCCTCGTTTCCACACCGGCACCGGGTTTTCCCCGGTGACACGCGGGGCACGTTAAACTACATCCCCGGCATGATCCGTCTGATTTCCCCTCTGCTTGCCGTGCTGTGCCTGTCCGCTGCCGCGCAGGAACCTGACACCACGCCGCCGCGGGCAGCCGAACTGGCGAAAAAAGCAAGGCCTTCGCTGGTGGCCATTGAGCCGGCCGGGCGTGACGGGGAAGTGGCGGGAGTGGGCACGGGATTTGTGATCGGGGCCGACGGGCTCATCGCGACGAATATGCATGTCATCGGTGAAGCACGGGCGCTGCGGGTGGAACTGGCGGACGGCAGGCGGCTGGAAGTGACCGGGATTCACGCGTGGGACCGGGAAAAGGATCTCGCGATCATCCGCGTCGATGCGAAGGATTTACCGGTGCTGGAACTTGGAGACTCGGCGGCGCTGGCGCAGGGCGACTACGTGGCAGCGATGGGAAATCCGCTGGGGTTGCGCTTTAGCGTGGTGGACGGTGTGGTCTCGGCAATACAGGAATTCGACGAACGCAGTCTGATCCAACTCGCGATGCCGATTGAGCGGGGCAACAGCGGCGGTCCACTTCTGAACAAGGACGGGAAAGTCGTCGGAGTCGTTTCGATGAAGGACGCGATGACAGCCAATATCGGATTCGCCATACCGGTGAATGTGCTCCGGACGTTGCTGGAGAATCCGGCCCCGGTGGCGATGAAGAACTGGCTGACCATCGGAGCACTGAATGAAAAAATCTGGAAACCTAACGGCGGGCACTGGACGCAGCGGGCGGGTGTGATTCGTGCCCGCGGGCGCAATGATGCGGCGTTTGGCGGACGCACCCTGTGTGTGCATCAGCCGGAGCCTCCGGAACTGCCTTACGAAATTTCGGTGCGCGTGAAACTCGACGACGAATCCGGTGCGGCGGGCCTGATGTTCTGCTCGGACGGTGCGGACACCCACTACGGGTTCTATCCCAGCAGCGGCGGATTGCGCCTGACACGCTTCGAGGGGCCGGATGTCAGTTCATGGACCATTCTGGAGCAAGTGCAGTCGAACTTCTACAAGCCCGGCGAATGGAACCACCTGCGGGTCCGGCTGGAGGCGGAGCGGATCCAGTGTTTTGTGAATGGTGAACGGGTGATCACCAGTCAGGACAAGGGCCTGCGCACCGGACGTGCGGGGGTGTGCAAGTTCCGTCACACGGAGCCTGACTTTAAGGATTTCCGCCTCCGCAAGGAAGCCGCAGCCGGTGATCCGGTAGCGGATGCGATGAATGCCCTCATCAAGTCCGTTTCCGGCGGAGAAGCGTTGAGCGCGGAGGCCAAAGCCACGCTGGCGGCCTATCCGGACACAGTGCGTGAGGTCGTGGAGCGCGAGGCGTCCGCTCTCGAGAAACGCGCTGCTTCCCTCCGGCAACAGGCAGCGGAGGCGCACGAACAGTCCGTCATCAATCAACTCACCGAACTGCTCACCGCCAGGGAACCGCACGACAGCGACCTGACGCGGGCCGCTTTTCTGCTCGCCCGTCTCGACAATCCGGAGTTTGATCCGGCACAGGGCATGGCGGAGGTCGATCGCATGGCGGAGGAATTGAAGGCCACCCTGACGGAAGGGGACCAGTCCGGGCCGGAAAATACGCTCAAGGCGCTGCATCGCTGGATGTTTCAGGAGAACGGGTTCCACGGAAGTCAGGAGGATATGAACAACCGCGCCAACAGCTATCTCAACGAAGTCATTGATGACCGCGAGGGCCTGCCGATCACCCTGTCCATTTTGCATCGGGAATTCGCGCGCCGTCTCGGACTCACGGTGGCGGGCCGGAATTTTCCGGGCCGCTTCCTGAATCATCTTCAACTGCCTGGAGAGTCGCCCCTGGACGTCTATATTGACGCCTTCGACCGGGGCAAAATCCTCACCGAAACAGAGGTCTCGGCACTGCTGCTGAAACTCAATGAGGAACTGCCGGCGGAGAACGCCTGGGGACCGGTGACTGATCAGGAGGTGGTCCTCCGCATGTTGAACAATCTCACCGCCAACGCCGGGGCCGCCGGAGACGACACCCGAATGCTGCGTTATCTGAATGCGGGGCTCGCCCTCGTGCCGGAGGCCGCCCACCAGCGACTGCAGCGGGTTTTGATTCATGCGAAGAACGGGCGAAAGGAACAGGCCCGCGAGGATGCGGCAAAGCTCATGGAGCAGGCACCTCCGGGGATAGACATGTCGCGGCTGCAGGAACTGATGGATTCCCTGCGATGAGCCGGGCCGCTCCGCTCTGTCTGCCGGCGCGCGAGACGATTTATTCAGCGCCAGCAGGGGGATACGCAGCATGGCGACAGCCTGCCCGTGGCGGCCCTGATGCCCGCAGCGCCCATTGAAACCAACACGGCCAGCCCAAGGACATGGCCGCGCTACGGGGCTGCTGCGAGTCTAACACCCCGGCAGTTACCGTCCGGTGGCGGCCACCACTTCAAAGAGTCGGATCAAGATCGGCGGTAGTGAAAGCCGGCGGCGGCGCAGGTGAACAGGCGCGGGGCATTTGAGTGTTTCGAGGCCAACCCCTACCCGTTGATAGGGAAACCTCTGAGGTGGATTTTCGAAGCAGCGGGATACTTTTTCGCCTAATTTAACCGCCATTTCAGCCGTTCCGACTAGTTGTTCTCCCGACATCACCACCATGACACGCCGATTCCTTTCTCTCAAAGTCCACTTCGCCGGTATTGCGATCTCATTTCTCGCTGCCGGGACTTTTGCCCAGGCGCAACTCACCCGGAAGACTTCAGACCCTGGCAATGACCCCGCATGGGTGAAAAAGACCGCACTGGAGATCGACAAGCGGGTCGCTCAGGGATTCACCAAGTCAAAGGCCACGCCACTCTCGCCTGCGGATGACGCCAAGTGGCTGCGCCGCGTTTACCTGGATGCCATCGGCCGTATTCCGGGCTACGACGAAGCCAAGGCCTTTCTCGACGACAGCGCCCCTGACAAACGCGAAAAACTGGTGGACAAGCTCCTCAACAGCGAGGGGTGGGTGAGCACGACTTATAACTGGTATGCCGACATCCTTCGTGCCACCAGCAGGCTGGGCACAGACGGGACCCGCAGCGGCGTCCCCTATCTGCGCTGGCTCCGCGAAAGTGTCGCCACCAACAAACCCTACGACAAGATGGTGTATGAACTCCTCACCACCAATGGAGGCGGCTGGGAGGAAGGCAAGGGAGCGGTCGGTTACTTCGAGCGCGACCGCGGCATGCCGCTCGACAACATGGCGAATACGACACGCATCTTCCTCGGCACCCACATTGAATGCGCTCAGTGCCACGACCATCCTTACGACACCTGGAAACAAAAGGATTTTTATGAGATGTCGGCGTTCACCCACGGTCTCAAGACCGGCACGCCGAAGGAAGAGCAGCGGAAGTACGTCAACGAAAAATATGACGGGCGCGACAACCAGGATCCTGACAGAACGAAGCGCGACATTTACCGCTGGCTGCAGGATAACATTTACGACTTCGGCGTGTGGGGCAACGGCAAGGGCAACATCACGCTGCCCATGGATTTCAAAGGCAAGGGCGGCAAGCCCGGCGAGCCGGTTCCCGCCAAGTCAATTTATCCCGGGGCCAGCGGCAGCAAGAATCGCGACATGAAGGATGCGCGCGAGGAATTCGCCGAATGGGTCACGGAGCCGAAGAACCCGCCGCCAGGTTTACCTCGACCCATTGGCCCCATCGGAGGTGATGGCGACATTGGCTTGCCCGCTGGCATGGGGCCTGGCGAAGGTGTTCCCGGCGG
>JANNVM010000046.1:0-3501 GCA_031414455.1 Verrucomicrobiota bacterium | reverse complement strand
CGCTGCTGTGAGTGCTCACCGCTACAGGTTCAGCATCGTCGTCCTTGAGCCGCATCACCGCGCTGCTGTCGCTGTATAAAGCGTAGGCGGCGTTCGGCGTGATCGTCAGGATGATCGTCTCCGTGTTTTCCCCGACGGTGTTATTCAGGACGGGAATGGTGACCGTCGCTGTGTTGGTATAGCCCCCGCTGGCGGGAATGACCACGCTGCCGTCCGGGGCGGTGTAATCGCTGCCGGCAGCCGCGGTGCCGCTGAGTGTATAGTTCACCGTGATGTTTCCCGCCGCACTGCCAAATGCGGTGAAGGTGAACGTGCCGTTCGTGGACGGTTCCGCGGCCGAGTCCGCAGTTACTGTGACCAGTGGCGCGTCGGTGTTGTCTTTGATCGTCAGGCTGCCGCTGTAGTTGGGGCCGAGCGTGTAGGCATTGTCGAAAACAGTTAAGTTAAACGCGATCGTCTCGTCGCCCTCGCCGAAATTGTCGTCGTAGGGCGTGATGATGACCGGCACGCTGGCGGAGCCGGCGGGGAAGGTGATCTGCCCCGGGAGTGCCATGTAGTCGGAGCCGTGCAGCGCGCGTCCCTGAAGACCGTAGTAAACAGTGAGCGGCCCACTCAAACTGCCGGTGCGGGAAATAACCGCCGTGCCCGTGCCGCGACCGGCTTCGTTGAGCGTGTCATCTATGACACTGACGCTCACGATGGCGAGATCGTTGTCGGTAATCGCAGCCGTGGCCGCGCTGGCCGTGGCATCCACAATGTAGGCGGCATGGGTCCCGATGCTCACGGTCGCGTCCTCCGGAGTCTCAATGGCGGCATCATCCGTGGGTGTTAGTGTCAGGGGTGCCGATGCCTGGCCGGCGGGAATGGTGAAGGTGCTGCTGAGCGCCGGATAGTCCGCACTTCGTGTGGCGGTGCCGCCGTAGGCCAGCGTAACATTCAGCGCTGCGCCGGTGCCGCCCGTGCGGCTGATGATATACGTGGCGGCGTCGCCTGCGGTTTCAGTCGCATAGAAGTCGGTGGCTTCGATCCTCACGACGGGCAGTGCCGTGTCATTGTCGGCGATGGTCAGCAGTGCCGCACCGCCCCTGCGCACCTGATAGGCCCCGGCGGCGAGTTGCAACTGGACCGTTTCCGGGCCTTCGGCGGAAGTATCGTTCGTCGCCGCCACAGCGACCGTGAGCGATGCCTGTCCGGCGGGAATTGTGAACGCATCAAGCGACCCGCTGGCAGCGTAGTCGGGCGAGAACGTGTAGTCGGTGCCCTTCACGGCGAGTCCGGTGGCGGGCGCGACGGTCACGTTGAGCGCCGCAGATGTGTCGCCGGTGCGGGTGATCACGAACGAACCGCTCGCGCCGCCTTCCTCGGCGTTCGTCGCTGTGAGAGTGACCTCCGGCACGCTGTCTGCGGTCCAGTCTGCACCGGCGACCGTATTGTTGGACGTCGTAGTCACGGGGTTTGCAAACCCCGGGGTGAACGTGTAGCCGGTGAGCGTGGCGGCAAGCGTGCGTGATCCGGCGGTGAGGTCGGCGATGGCGTAGCTGCCGTCGGTGTCGCTGTAGCAGTATTTGTCAGTGTCGCTTGTCACCAGCACGCCAGCGAGCGGCTGGCCGCCTGCTGTGATCGTGCCGCGCACCACCGCACGGCCAGGACTGCCGATGGTAATGACCGTGCTGCGCCGCGCCGTGCCGCCCTTCATGTCAGAAACGGTGACGTGAACCGTTTGCTGGTCTGTTGTCGGGAAACTTCGCGTGATGACCGGCGTGTTTGTCGTAACATAGCGGTCATTGAAATCCCAGTGATAGGCCAGGGTGTCGCTGTTGGGATCAGACGCTGTCGCGGTGAACGTCGCGCTGCCGTTCAGTGCGACGCTTGTGGCGCTGGCGGTGAAATCTGAAATCACCGGCGGCAGATTCCCGGGGAATGGTCCGCGCATCATCGAGAAGTCCATGCTTGGCGGGGTGGTCGCGTTTTTGCCGAGCACCGTGAAGTGAATATCGCTTTCAAAATCACTGAACGTCCTCCCCGCGCGGATGCCGCCGTCGCCTTTCCCGCCCGTGCTGCCGGGCGTGGTGTCCACGAGGTGCCCGGCGTTGCTGCCAAGCCCGCCGAGGATCATCAGGACGGAATCCGTCCACTCTCCGTTGATGCCCGGATGATACTCAAGATAGAACCGGCGCTGCGGATCCTTGTCCACCCGGAAGCTGTAACGCTTGCCCTCCTCCAGTTGCGGCTGGTCGTAGGCGTAGAGGCGATATACTCCGTTGGCGGCCGGTGACGTGGACGGGCGATGCACGTTGCTGTCGGGCAGCCAGCCGAGGCTGCGTTTGGAATAGCTGTTATAGTGGGCACCGAATCCGCCGCCGCCGCCCATCACGTCGAAACTGTTGCCGTATTCCTGATTTGCCCCAAGGCCAATGGCTGAACCGTCGCTCGCCTTCCAGAAGTTCGCATGATTGCGCCCCAGCGAGTGCCCGCATTCGTGATTGAGCACATCCATGCCGTTCCACGAAACCCACACGCTGTCGCCGCCGCCCCACGAAATGCCGCTCAGCCGCGGGCCTTCATTTACCCGCACGATCGTGCAGTTGTATTGATTGGAGTCGTAGCCCAGCCGCCGCGCCTCCGTGCGGGCATCACTGTGCACGAGACCGAGGCCATCCACTTCGTCGTCCTTGGCGATATACCACGCCTTCGTGTGCGGCATGACAATGAGCGGAGTCACCGTCGTCGTGGTGGTCAGACGACCGAACGAAGACTCCAGGTAGTAGCGCGACACGTTGCGCATGTCGTCCCACGCGCGGCCTTCGCTGTTCGGCGCGCGCATTTGGTCAGGATACGTCACGCGAATGTAGAGACAGCGGAAATTGCCGATCGCCTCGGACGATGTGCCCGGGTAGGAATCCTGAAAATACCCTGACACACCAGGGCCTCCGCTGGCCATGCGCTGCTGCTCGTCGAAGATGCGGACGTGGGAGCCATTGCACAGCCGGATGAGCCGGCCGCCGAGTTCCACTACCGGCGTCCCGTCCTCTACCGTCACTACTTCTTCGGTCGAAACCGGCGTCGTGATATTGGAAACCGGGCACGTCTCATCCACTGGTGTGCCCGCGGCGATGCGCTCCCCGCTGTCAAGTTGCCGCACCGGGCTTACCGCCACCGCCATGTCGCGTCCAATGGCCACGCCCCGCAGCGCCATGTTCTTCCGTGAGGTCACCTCCTGCATCGCGCCAAAGACGCTGGCCTTATAACTGTCGCCCTCCGGAGTTTCAAAATAGCGCATTACCAGCGGCTGATCCGGCGGCAACACCACGCCCTCCTGCGGGCGGCCGAAGTAAGCCTTATAGTCCCCGCGCGCACTAACAGGCTTTTCCAACTGCTCCACCACTTCCGCGGGCAAGTTCTGACGCACCACCGGCCGCACTGCCACCTCCAGCGCGAGCTGAGGATTCGTTTTTATAAGACGCTGCATCGCCGGCCTGCGCTCCGCGGCCAGTCGCCGTC
>JANNVM010000045.1:0-6920 GCA_031414455.1 Verrucomicrobiota bacterium | reverse complement strand
GAAAACGGTGAAAGCCCGCACGCTCAACGGCACCGCCTGGTCGGCGCTCAATGACGCATTTTTCAGCGTCGGCACGGAACCGGCCAGCGCCACAAATCTCGTGGTCAGTGAATTCAACTACCGCCCCGCTGCTCCCTCTCTCGAGGAACAGGCCGCCGGCTTCACCCAGCGCAGCCGGTTTGAATCCGTCGAACTGATGAACATCGGGCTCAGCGGCGTAAACCTCGAGGGCGTGCGCTTCGGTGCGGGCCTCGACTACACCTTCGACGCCGCCAGCGCGGTGCGCGAACTCGCCCCGGGAGAACGTGTTCTCGTCGTAGCCAACAAGACCGCCTTTGACCTCCGCTACGGGACCGGCAAACGGGTCGCCGGCGTGTTCCAACTCGGCAGCAACCTCGACGACAGCGGCGAGCAAATCCAGCTTGCCGCCGCAAATGGCAGTCTCATAAAGGACTTCAGCTACAACGACAAAAACCCGTGGCCGGAATCCGCTGACGGCGATGGCTGGTCGCTCGTCCTCATTCATCCTGAGACCAATCCGGATCACAATATCGCGCAAAACTGGCGTCCTTCCGCCCTCAGCGGCGGCAGCCCCGGCGGCAGCGATGTGAGCAGTTATGCGGCATGGGAATCCGCGCACGGCGTCACCAGCGATCACGGCGACGATGACCGTGACGGTGCGAGCAACATTACAGAGTATCTCCTCAAAACAGATCCGGCATCCGCGGCCAGCCGCCCGGTGCTCAGCGGCGGCATTCAGACGATCATGGTGGATCCCGGCCCTGGTCTTCCGCCGGTGCCGGGCGACTATCTGACCCTAACTTTCAACCGCGACCCCGCCGCGGACGACGTCAGTTACTTTCCCGAAATCTCCGATAACCTTGGAACGTGGAGCGACGACTACGCCGACATCGTGCGCGTCAGCGTCGTGCCGAACCCGGACGGAACGCAGACGGAAGTCTGGCGCAGCACCGTCCCCGTCTCTGGTGACCGGCGCCGCTACGGCCGCGTCCGGATCACGGCACCGTGACCCGCTACTCTTCCCGCTCCCGCATTTTCTCCAGAAACGACTCAAGGAGCCGCCGGTCTTTTTTCTCCGGACGCCCGGCTTCGAAGTGGACGGTGTTGAGCCGCCGTTCCTCACGGCGGCGCACGGCGGCGGCGACTTCGCTCGCGGGTGTAAGGTCTTCCATGCATTCCGGCACGAGTTTCGCACCCACGCGGGTTCCGATCGCCTGCTTCACCCGCACGATGCGGGTGATGTCTTCCTGACGCACTTCGATGATATCGCCAGGCTTGATAAGGCGCGACGCTTTCACATCCTGACCACCCATGCGAATGCGCTGAAGCCGGCAGGCATCGGTGGCCTGCTCACGTGTCTTGCACAGACGCACCGCCCACAGCCACTTGTCGAGGCGCATGGTATCGGACGGTGCAGGTGAGGACATGACGACGGATTGGGCCGGGAGTGCGCCGGAGACAAGCGGACGCCGGGCGCATTCGCGCGGGGCTTTTCTCATTGCCAGCACGCGGGGCCGCCGTTCCAGTCGCGCATCTTTCCCATCATGACCTCGCGCCTCACCCCCACTCAGTGGCTCATCTGCATCATCGCCAGCATTGGCTTTGCCTTCGACATCTATGAACTCCTGATGCTGCCGCTCATCATCAAGCCGGCAATTGCCGCACTGAGTGAACCCCTGGTGCAGGCGATGATCGCCGCGGGCACCGCCGTCGCCGACGCCAGAGCCTCCTGGGCTCCGGGTGGCGAAAACTATCGGGACTGGGCCCGCATCCTTTTTTTCGTGCCCGCCATTGCCGGCGGCGTCTTCGGCCTGCTCGGCGGCTGGCTGACAGACCGGCTGGGCCGGCGGCGCGTGCTGACGTGGAGCATTCTGATTTATGCATTCGGCGCCTTCGCTGCCGGTTTCAGCACGTCGCTTGGTCAATTGCTGATCTTCCGCTGCTTTGTTTTTGTGGGTGTGTGTGTGGAATTCGTGGCTGCGGTGGCGTGGCTGGCCGAGTTGTTCCCTGACAAGAAGCAGAAGGAGAAAGTGCTCGGCTTCACCCAGGCGTTCTCGTCACTCGGCGGACTGCTCGTGGCCCTGATGAACACCTGGGCCATCTCGCTTGCGAAAAGCGAAAGCCTGCCTGCCATCCACGGAGTGCATGAAGCATGGCGCTACACGCTCATTTCCGGCCTCATCCCTGCCATTCCGCTCATCCTCATCCGTCCGTTCCTGCCGGAGTCGCCGGTCTGGGAGGCGAAACGCAAAGCAGGAGCACTCAAACGTCCCAGCATCCGGGAACTCTTCGCCCCCGGTCTCGCACGGACCACGATCACGACGACTGCGTTGTTTGCGTGCTGTTATGGCATCGCGTTCGGAGCCATCCAGCACCTGCCGCAGATGGTGCCAGGATTCGCCGATGTAAAAGCGCAAACGGCGCAGGTGGTCGCAGACGCGCGGACCAAAGCCGTGGCTGATGCCGCCGCCGCCGGAAAGCCGGCGCCGGACGCGAAAGCGCTTCAGAGCATTGGGAACAGAGCCAAGGCCCCCATTGAGGAGAAGGCCGCCGCATCGGTGCAGACCTGGCAGGAAGTCGGCGGACTCGCCGGCCGGGTGCTGCTCGCGTTTGGCGCGATTTATCTTGTCAGCAGACGCGGGCTGCTCCAGCTCTTCATGATCCCCGCACTAATCTTTATCCCCGGCCTGTTCTTCTGGATCGCCTCCAGCATGGACGGAGCCGGATCACTCGGTATCGTCAAGTGGGGCGTCTTTTTCGCCGGCCTGCTGCTCGTGGGTCAGTTCAGTTTTTGGGGCAACTACATCCCCAAAGTCTTTCCGGTGCATCTCCGCGGCACCGGTGAAAGTTTCGCGGCCAATATCGGCGGCCGCGTGCTCGGATGCAGTATGGCATGGCTCTTTTTCACTGCCTCCGCCTCCTCACCGCCCAACCCCGCACTCATGGCCCAGACCGGCGCATGGATCGCCCTGGCGATGGCGGGCATCGGACTCGTTCTGTCCTTCTTCATGGTGGAACCGGACCCTAACGCTGAGTAATTAAAGGTGATCAGTGACCGTTGGCCGGTAATCAGTTGCGGGCTGCCTTCCAACCACTGATCACTGATCACTGATTACTGATTACTGATCCCCTCAAACCATGCCTCCTCCCATAACCCTCCTCTTCTCCGGCCAGGGCGCTCAGGCCGTCGGCATGGGCCGTGAACTGGCAGCGGCATTTCCTGCCGCCCGCGCCCTCTTCGATCAGGCGGACGCCGCACTCGGATTCTCCCTGACAAACGTCATGTTCGACGGCCCGATGGACGAACTCACGCGCACGAGCCGCTGTCAGCCGGCGCTGTATGCTCACGGACTTGCCTGCCTTGCCGTATTGAAGGAACAGGCACCGGAACTGCAGATCACCGCAGCGGCGGGATTGTCTCTCGGCGAATTCACGGCGCACGCTGCGGCGGGAACGTTCGATTTTGAAACCGGCCTCAAACTCGTCGCGCGGCGCGGGCTGTTCATGGAGGAAGCTTGTCAGGCCACGCAGGGCAGCATGATCGCGATGCTCGGCGGCGAGGAGGAACAAATCCGCCAGCTCGCCACGGATGCGGATGTGGACATGGCCAACTTCAATACGCCGGGACAGATCGTTCTGAGCGGAACGAAAGAGAACATCGCCCGCTGCGGTGTGCTCGCCAAAGAGCGCGGCCTGCGCGGCAAGGAGTTGCCCGTGGCCGGTGCCTATCACAGCCGCCTGATGCGGAGTGCTCAGGACAAACTCGCGGCGGAACTCGCCGGCACGGAGATTCGCACGCCGCTGTTTCCCGTCGTTTGTAATTTGGAGGCGAAGCCCGTGAGCAGCCCTGACGACATCCGCCGCACCCTGGAAAACCAGGTCACCGGCTCCGTCCGCTGGGCGCAAAGCATGGATTATCTCCTGAATGCCGGCCACACCAACTTCCTCGAACTCGGCCCCGGCGGCCAGTTGGCGGGAATGCTCGGACGCATCCGCAAAGGGACATGGGTGCACTCCGTTTCTGATCCGTCATCTCTGGAAAAGGCGCTCGCTGCGCTGCAGGGAGCGTAAGTGGAGTGGGCTTCCCAGCCCACCGTTCGCCCTGGCGCTCGATTCCCGTGCCGCACGTTGGGTGTCTCATTCGGGGCTTGCACACTGCCGCGCATCGCGCCAGGCGTGGCGAGTCATGAAAATCACACCCGCCCTCATCGCCGCCTCCCTGTTCACCAGCCTCACGCTTCGTGCGGAGGAGGAGAAAAAGCCCGACTCCGTCAAACCAGCGGACAAGGAATCCGCCAAAGGCAGTCCAGCCGACGCCGCGTGGGAACCCGTGGAGGAAATGCTGAAGGGCCCCAAAGAGAGGCCCAAGAGCCGTGAGGAGGCCGAGGGCATTTATAAGACGTATCTTGCGGATTTCGATGAAAAGGCCGCGGCATTTCTCAAGGCCTACCCCGCGGACTCCCGTCGCTGGAAACTCAAGATGCACCAGGTGCAAATGAACGGTGCCCGCCAGGCGCTCAAAATCGATCCGGCCAGCGATGCGGACATGCGCAAGATCCTCGACGAAGTCGTCGCCGCCGATGACGCTGACAAAGAGACGAAGGAGATGGCCAGCTTTGTCAGGGTGATGCAGGCCGAAGACGACGAGGCGGAGTTCAGGAAACTCGCCGGCGTCCACATGAAGGACTATCCTGACTTCAAAGGCAATCAATCCATTGAGCAGCAGCTCAAGAAGGGTGAAGCGCAAATGGCTCTCAAGGAAAAACCGCTCGAACTCGCGTTCAAAGCCACGGACGGCACGGAAATAGATCTCGCCAAAATGCGCGGCAAAGTGGTGCTGGTGGACTTTTGGGCCACCTGGTGCGGCCCCTGCGTTGCGGAAATCCCCAACGTCGTCGCCACCTACACCAAACTGCACGACAAGGGCTTCGAGATCCTCGGCATCTCGTTCGACAAAGAGGGCGACGAGGACAAACTCGCCAAGATGACAAAGGAGAAGAAAATGCCGTGGCCGCAGTTCTTCGACGGCGCCGGCTGGAAGAACAAATTCGGCCTGCAGTTCGGCATCAACTCCATTCCGGCCATGTGGCTCGTGGACAAGAAGGGCATGGTCGTTGATTTCAACGGACGCGAAGACCTCGAAAAGAAGGTCGAGAAACTCCTCGCTGAGTAACGTCCCTGCCGCCGCACCGCGGTTCCCGGCATGGAACAACAGATCCGGATAGATTTTTCGCCCAGTTCCGGCACCCCGGAGGAGTGGAATGATGCCTATGCGCGGCTCGCGGATTATTTCCGCGCGCACCGCATTCACAGCCGCGTCCACCGCACCTATCTTATTCTGGAAATCCTGCGCCGGGCCGCGGAGACGCATCCGCGGCATCCAGGCAAGACGCCGATGGAAGTGGTGATCCACGAAGCCCGCCGGATGCACCGCGCGTGGCTCCACACTATCATGGGCGACCTTCAGGTGCCGGAGGCCCGGCTCGATGCCAACGGACGCCTCGCGTTTCTGCTCTGCGACGGCCCCAACAAGTATCCGGACTACTTCATCGGCGAGGGCAGTGCCCCGCCGGACATGGTGGAGGCCATGCGCAAACCCATCGAACAGAGCGGCCCCGACCTTGCCTTCTCCAGCATGGTCCCCCGCCCCATTGATCTCGGCCCCATGTCCGAGCGCACCGATGACGAGAACGGCATCTTTGATTCTCCGTGGCTGCGTTACCTCCTCCTCGCGGCCTTCGCCTCCATCGTTATTTACGGACTCTATCTGGTCACGAGGTAACGCGATCCGTCCGCAGGCGGGGCTTGCTTTCCATTCGCGTTCCCGGATGGAATGTGCTGAATCACGCCGCCCTCTCCTGAACTTTCACATGAGTACTTCCACGCACACCGCCCCCGCCTTCAACCGCAAGAACCCCTGCAGGGCCCGCCTCAAGCGGGAAGTGATCCTGTCAAAAGACGGCTCGCCGAAAGACACACGGCATTTTGAACTCTCGCTCGGGGGAAGCGGCATGACGTTCGAACCCGGCGACTCCCTTGCCGTGCTGCCCACCAACTGTCCCGCCCTCGTTGATGACGTGCTCGTCGCGCTCGGCCACAGCGGTGATGAACCGGTGAACGATCTCGACAGCAACGCCGTCACCCTGCGCCAGGCGCTCACCTCCTCCTGCGCCATCACCATTCCTGACAAGAAATTCCTCGCCGCTGTCGCGGAACGCGCCCCCGGTCCCGGGGCCGATGCCCTCAAGGAACTGCTCGTCCCGGAACGCAAAGATGATCTCAATGCCCACCTCTACGGTCGCGAGGTCATCGATTTCCTCCTCCAGTTCCCCGCCGCGAAATTCACGCCGCAGGAATTTGTCAGCCTTAACAAGAAGGTCCAGATCCGGCTCTACTCCATCAGCAGCAGCCTGCGCGCGCATCCGGATGAAGTGCATCTCACCGTCGCCACCGTACGCTACACCAGCCACGGCCGCCCGCGGAAAGGGGTCGCCTCCACCTTCCTCGCGGAGCGCATTGATGCCACCACGCTCATCCCCACATTCATCAATCCCGGCAAAGGCTTCCGCCTCCCCGCACCGGAAGAGGAGACGCCCGTCATCATGTGCGGCCCCGGCACCGGAATTGCCCCGTTCCGCGCCTTTCTCCAGGAACGTCAGGCCACCGGTGCCAAAGGCAAGGCGTGGCTCTTCTTTGGCGAAATCAGCGCCGCGACCGATTACTTCTACGAGGACGAATGGGCGCAGTATCTCAGGAGCGGCGTCCTCACGCGACTCGATACCGCCTTCAGCCGCGACCAGTCAGAGAAAGTCTACGTGCAGCACCGCATCGAAGAGGCCGCCGCCGAATTCTGGGCGTGGCTGGAGCAGGGCGCGATCTTCTACGTCTGCGGCGACGCC
>JANNVM010000044.1:0-5097 GCA_031414455.1 Verrucomicrobiota bacterium | reverse complement strand
GGCATTCCGAGAAACCCTGCCCGCTTCCGCTTATTCGCCGCCTCGCAGGCCGCCAGACCGTCGAACTCCGCCCATCGTCCCAGCACGAGTGCCGCCAGCGGCGAAGAGTCACCGGCTGCGGCGACAAGTTCATCTGCAAATGCCAGCGCCTCGCGGATGTCCTCCGGCGCGATGGCTGCGATGCGTGCGGCGGCGCGGGCTCTTGCTGCGGGATTGTAGGTGGCCGTTGCAAGATCGCGCTGTGCCGCCTGGAGCAGGGCGCGCAGGGATTCGCGGTGCGCTTTCGCCGCGGGATCGGCGGATGTTTTTCCACCAGCGCCGGCAATGCGTGAGGCGACGTTGCCGGAGGAAGACGTTGTGTTATCAAAACGCGCCGAAGAGCGGCCTGCGACCCAGCCGCCGGTGCCGCAGAGGGCGATGAGTGCGGCGAGCAGCGCCGCGGGAGTTAGGTTTGATTTCATAAGCAGCAGTGTGGTGAGAAAGCCGGTCGCGGAGGTGGATTTGGCAGCCGTGAGCGCGCCCGAAGAGAGTCGTGCGAGCACAGCAGGAGTGGCAGAAGCTTTAGAGAATGCCGGCGCCAGTCCCGTGGCGAGAGCCGCGGCACTCACAGCAGCACCGCGGCGGCGCAGCAGGCGGCTGAGTTTTTCCAGCGCCCGCTCCGCGCGCTTTTCGCAAGCGGGCACCGAACCGCCCGTCGCCTCCGCGATCTTCTTAAATGGCTGCGCCTGCCAATAGCGCAGGAGAATCACCTGACGATCCGCCTCCGGCAGCGCCGCCACCGCGCCATCCAGCAGCGGCAGCGCGGCCCGCCAGGCTTCGTCGCCGGACTCCGGCGCGGATGGGGGTTGTTGGGAATAGTCGTGCATGATGCGGCGGCGGTTGTTTTCTTTGTCCACAGCGCGGGCGGATTCGTAGGCTGCTGCCTTTTGGAGCCATGCCGCGAGCGCGGGATGCCGCGTCAACTCCGCCGCGCGCCGCGCCAGAGTTGTCAGCACATTCTGCGCGATCTCCTCCGCCATGCTGTGATCGCCCGTGCGCCGCAGCGCCGCGCCATACACCAGCGAACCGTAACGCCGCACCACTTCCGCAAACGCCGCCTCCTCGCCGCGGGCGGCAAAGGCGTGGAGAAGTTCGGTGTCGGTGTGGTCGTGCATTACTCCATCATCCGGTGAGGGGTGGAATTCCGACAGGAAATTTTCCCCTGCCCGCAAATTTCGCTCCCCTCCCCGGCGATACTCCAATGAGGTCACGAATTTCGTCGCGAAAGTTGGCGCGGCAGCGCTCGAACATCCGGTTTGACCCCGGGCTCCCCCCCGGACGGCCGCGTCCAGCCCGGGTAGATGCAGAATTACATGCTTCGTTTCACGGGAGCAGGAGCACTCATTGCCTTCGACCGCTACCGTTTCACACCCTCCTGTCTCCCCATCATGGCGCGAAGGGCGGCGAATCCGGATGTGGCTTCGGCCTGCATCACCGGGGCGCGGCGGAGTTCCTCCCGGGTGAATTGCTGGACGTAGTTGCGGTCCAGTTCGCGGAGAAAGCTGCTGGCCATGCAGGGGGATTTGTCGCCCCACTCACTGGCACAAGCTGCGAAACGAGAACCGCGACTCAGATTCATTTCGCCACCCGGGTGAAATCAGGAAATCCAGTGCCTGCCGCTGGCGGGCGCTTGCTGGCCTCCATTGATGTCCTCATTGCCGGACGGTATGGGGAAGGGCACCGCGTGGCTGAGGGATGGCGCGGCTCGGGCAATATGACTGTCCACCTGCTCACGAATCGCCACACCCTGGAGGAAATCGAAGCCACCCCCGATTGCTCTCCGAGCGATGGACGGTACGGCAGCGCTGGACCCTGCTCCTGACACGACTCCTGCGTCGTTGGCTGGGAGGAAAATGGCTTCCCGGCCTGCCCGGCGGTGCCGAACCCCTGCTCAGCGGATGAAATTTCAGCCTCTCTGCCTCCATCCCGACGACGTGCCATCGTCCTGCCAAAAGGACGCGGGAAAGCCGTCCCCATTTTCCTTTTTATCCGATCCCTGCTTCTCCGCCGCATCGCTCCCAAACGCGGAATTGACTGCGCAGCACCTTCATCCGCCCTCCCCACCACGAACACTCAACCCCAACCAACTCACCGGTGTCTTCCGCAATTGAGGCATCCACCCCTCCCGGGTGTCCTGATCTTTTGAGTCATCGCGGTCCCGGCCATTAGATTTGGCAGGTTGAGATCGGGAGATTGGCGCCGGCAGGTATCCGATAACCGTTAGAAAGGCTACGACTTCTTCAATTAGCGAACTCGTTCAACGCGGGCCCACGACGAGGCGCAGCAGGGCGCGGAGGCCGGTGATGGGAACTGACGCCGTCACGGCCGGTCCGGGGCTGCCCTGATCGACTCCGTTGGCGGTCCATCCGCCGGTGCCGGGAGATGTTTGCACGGTGTAGGTAATGTCATCGCGCAGCCGCTGATAGGAAAGCGTAAGGCGGTCGGGGCCGGTTTGGCGGGCGAGGAGTGGACGGGCGGCGTCTTTGGAATTCACGGGTGAGGAACCGAGCGCGTATTCGAGAATATTGACGAGGCCGTCGAAGTCCGGGTCGGCATGGTCGGCGCCGGCGCCGGTGCCGTCGGAGGGCAGTTCGAAACTGCTCCTCCATGCGGCGCGCGGGTCGGTCATGCCGGCCTGAAATTCGGCCGTATGCAGAGGGAATGCCGCCTGCACGCCGGTCATGCCGAGAGGTTCCCGATAGAACTCGCCGACGGCAGCGGCGTTGGCGATTTCGAGGCGCACGGTGCCCGCGGGTGAGACGCCGGGAGCGGGATGGAGCCGGAGCACCCAGCGGCGCGTTTCGTCAGGGCCGACCAGCGCCCCGCGCACGGAAAGGATAGCGGTGAGGGTAGCGGCATCGAATGCGGCGGGCGGCGCGAGTTCGCGGTCGGGCACCGACCAGACGCCGCTGAAATCCACATCTTCGAAGAGCGAGACCCCGGCCAGCGCGGCGGCGAATCCGCCGGTGCCGATCGCCCGCACGTGGAGGTTGGTTACTTCCACGGTACTGTTTTCGGATGAGGCCGTGAGCACGACCGCGGAAAACGGTAGCCCGTTCGGCCACGGACGGGTGACGAGGGATTCGCCCTGCGGGACGGCGAGAGCGAAGCCGAATGAGGTCGGCAGGATCGTGCCGGTGGTGAATTCGGAAGTGTCACCGGTGACGAAGTTAGTGGCGGTGGCGGTGATGACCGCACCGGCCGGCCAAATGGCGGGTGTGAGGCTGAACTTGCCGTCCGCCGCCACCGTTCCACTGGCGAAAAAGGACTCGCCCTCCGGATTCAGACCGGCGGGGTTCATAAAGACTTCGATGGTGCTGCCGGGCGGGGTGGTCGCCAAGGCGACCTGACCTTCGATGCGTCCTTCGGTGAGCACAAAGCCATCCGGCGGGGGCTGGAGACGATTGCCGGCGGCCTGGAGGCGGATACCGAGGCCGCCATTGCCGGTGATGGAATTGCCGAGGATGCGATTGCCGACAGTGCCGGCATCCGTGACGCGGACGCCGTCGCCGGTATTGCCCCTGATGGAATTGGGTGCGGCGACGGGAGGAAAGGCGGGCTCGCCCCATGGAATCTGATCGCCGCCGACAACATTGTCCCGGGCGCCGCCGGAGAGTCGCACCCCGGAGCCGGCATTGGCGGGATTGGGGCTCTTCGGCGTGCCGAATCCGATGCGGTTGTTGCCGATTTCGTTGCCAGAGGACGCCGCGCCGCGGATGACGATGCCGTCGCCGCCGGAGCGCACGATGAGGTTGCCGTCACCCTTCACGGGGCCGCCAATCCGGTTGCCTGACGAATTGTGAATCAGGACACCGTGACCTTTGCTTCCCCAAATGGTGTCCACCGAGCCGTAGTCGCCGATGACCGCCCCCCGGATGCTGTGGGAACCGCCTCCGGCGATCACAATGCCCGCGGTGTCATCATCGCCGACCGTGCCTCCTCTCGTGAACCTGACGAATTCGTCCCCCCTCGCCCCTCCGATCCGATGGCCGGTGCCATTGCGCATGAACAGTCCGCCGCGGAGGCCGGAGTCCATCCATGTGGCCCGGATCCAGTTGTTGCTGCCGCGGTCAAGGTAGGCACACACGCGTCCGCCGCTGAACTGATTATAGAGCGGCCACTCTTCCCCGATGACCTGGCCGGAGGCGCCGCCGCTGACAAGAAGCGGATGGGAGGCAACCGGTCCGGCGAACGGGTCGGTATTCACGCTGCCGGAACTGCCGACGCCAACGCTGGTCCAGAATCCGGTGATGCGGTTGCGACGGGCATAATCGGGAATGATGCCGCCCTCGATCCAGAGGCCGGCGAATCCAAAACGGCTAACCTGGTTGCCGTCCCCGCGCACGAGACCGCCGATCCACTGACCGGTCACCTGGCCTTTCAGATGAATGCCCACTTCCGGATGCTGCGCGGGTCCACCGGTGGAGATGAAACCGAAGCGATTGTTGATGAGGCGGTTCGCACCGACCGTCTCGCCGGCGGCGTCAATGCCGCTATTCACATTTTCCAGCCGGATCGCGGCTTCCGCGATGTTGCCGAATGCATTGTAAGGGCGGAAATCCTGGAGGGCATTGTTGCCGGGTTCGCCGATGCGGTTGTCCCGCGCGCCATCGAGCACATGGATACCGGTTTTCACTTGCTGGCCGACGAGGGGAATATCTGTGCGGAGGAGGCCGATGGTGGTGCCCAGCACATGGTTGCGGTCCGTGCCGGCGCCGTCGATGCGGACGCCGGATCCGTTGGGAGTGGCCAGGATGACGATATCAAGATCGCGGCTGCCATGGCCGATCACGTTGTCGTGCGCGCCGCCGGTCAGGTGAATGGCGTGGGTGGCGGCGGGTGCCAGTCTCTGCTCCGGGGTTGTATTGACGGGAGCATCCAACGCATCAATGTGGCCGAATGCCGCGCTGTTGATCGTGTTATGGTGGGAGCCTGCGCCGGTGATGAGCACGGTCGCGCCGGCGCTGCTGCCGCCGAGGTTGCAAACGGGCACGTTGATGAACGGCCCGCGGACGGTAGTGCCGATGAGATTGCCGGCACTTTCGCGGAGGGGGATGG